>SSGN01000113.1 GCA_008016945.1 Flavobacteriales bacterium | reverse complement strand
TGTTTCATCCTGCGGCGACGCGCGATGGTGCCCATCAGGCCCAGGCCTGCCATCAGCAGCGCGTAGGTTTCCGGCTCCGGGACAGCGCCGACATGCTCCAGCGACGCCGTGCCGTAGGGCATCGCGTCGCTCAATGTCGTGCGTGCATAGGTGTTTGCATCGTAGCGGAACAGATTCTGGCTGTAATCGATGACCCAATAGGCGTTGCGGCCAGCGTCGTAGGCGACATCGCCATCATTGACCCAGCTTCCGGTTGCCAGCTGCGTGGCGGCACCATTGCCCGTATTGACCGAATGGAACGTGCCGCTGCCGGCCGTGATCGAGATCATCTGGCCCGTCGTCGTATTCAGGTCGAGGCCGCCGGCATAGATGTTGTTCTGGCCGAGGTTGGTGGCAGCGCCGGTGCTGGTGTTGAGCGAGTAGAACTGCCCCGAAGAATCCAGGCCATAGAGCCCGCTGCCGTTCCAGCCGAGCGCGAACAGATCATTGACGCCATGGTTGCCAACGAGGGTCGCGGTACCCGTCGACATGTTGATCGTGTAGAGCTGGTTGTTATTGCGGCCCGCTGCCCAGTACATCGTCCCCGATGTGGCGTCGTAGGCGAGATCGCCGAAGGCGCCGCCGACACCGGTATTGCCGATCACCGTCAGTGCCAGCGTCGTCGGGTTGATGGCAGCGAACTTGCTGTTGCTGCCGTCATCGATCACCGTATAAAGCATGTCGGCCTGTGCAGCGCCGGACATCACACAGCCGGCAACTGCCAGCATCGACATCAGTTTGGTCCTGGTTACGTCGTCTCCTTTATGACAAATGCAGGCCGTGGATGCTCGTCGATCGCCAAGCGCGCGGCAATAGCTCTTTCAGGCCTCGGACGAACGTCATACGCATGTCATTTCGGCATCGCGGGCTGCCCCCGCCCGCACAGGTGCCGGATCGGCGGTACGGCGCCGAACTACGGATTACGTAGCCCGTTCGGGCTATTGCGGCACCTTGCACACTGTCGCAACATGCCCCCGACATCAGTACGTCCCCGGAGCAGTGCCGCCAGGGAGAACCACCAGACTTTCGGGCAGGTGTGAATTGCTTCACAGCCAAACGAGAAGGGGTTGGATAGAGTTTCCCCGGTTGATCGGAGTACCCCGCCGGTCGGCCCGAACTGCTGAACCCGGAAACAATTGAAGGAACGGAAACATGAAGCGTCATACCCCTACAGGAATCGCTCTGGCCCTCGCGCTCGGCATCGCCGCCGGCTCTGCCTCTGCGAGCACCAACCTTGTCGTCAACGGCAGCTTTGAGGACATCAGCGCCAGCCCGGGTATCCAGCAGCTCGCCAACAATACCTGGAATGTCTTCAACAGCCTTCCGGGCTGGACCACCGTTTCCGGCGCCGGTATCGAAGTGCGCCGCAACGTTGCCGGCGTTGCCCAGGACGGCGTCCAGTTCGTCGAGCTCGACTCGCACAACGCGAACCCCAACAGCACGATGCAGCAGGTGCTCAGCACCGTCAGCGGCCAGAGCTACAGCCTGAGCTTCTGGTATTCGCCGCGCCCCGATACCGCCACTCGCCCCACCGACACCAACAACATGTCGGTGTTCTGGAACGGAACCACCCTGCTCCCCACGCTGAGTGGTACCAACAACACCGGAAGCCACATCTGGCAAAATTACACCTACGCCGTGACCGGAACGGGCACCGACATCCTCCGCTTTGGCGCATTCGGCACCCAGGATACCTACGGCGGCTCGCTCGATAACGTCAGCGTCACGGCCGTACCGGAGCCCGGTTCGTTGGCCATGCTGCTTGCCGGCCTTGGCCTCATGGGCGGTGTCGCCCGCCGCCGCAAGGCGATGCAGGCCTGAACGGGCGCCAACGGCACAAACAAAAACCCGGCCGTGGCCGGGTTTTGTTTTTTGCATTCGACGGGTTGTCGAATCAGCGGCGGGCCGCCTTGCGGCGACGCGCGATGGTGCCCATCAGCCCGAGCCCGGCCAGCATCAGTGCGTAGCTCTCGGGTTCCGGTACCGGCGTCACGCTCACCCGCAGGTTATCCATGGCCCAGGATTCGTCGTTCAGATCCTGATTGCCGACGCCCTCGATCTGGAAGGTGAAGACCGCGGTCGAGCCGGTGTGCGCGATGTTCTGGAAGGTCGCATCCGCCGCCATGTTGTAGGCGCTGTCGGTGTAGTAGCTGCCGGGGCCGCTGAAGCCGAGATCGACATGGCGCGCCAGTTGCACGCCGGCCGGTGGCACGTAGCTCTGAACCTGGCTGGGCAGGGCATTGGCGAAGGATTCCCGGAAGATCTGGTTGCCGTCCAGCGTCACCTTGAAATAATCACCCGACGGGAAAGTGCCGGTACCGTCCAGCGAATCGATCGCCGCGAACAGGAAGCCGACGCTGATCGAGGAATGCGCCTGCAGGCCGGTGAGCGTGAGGGTGACCACGTTGCCCGTCATGCTGCGCAGGAAATTGCCGCCGAACTGGTTACCCGCCGGCCCCAGGCCCGAGAAATACTGAACCCCGACCTGCGTTGCGGAACCGGCGTTGATCTGGGCGGCCGGCGAACCATTGAAATCCGTCGAGAACACCTGCGTATCGGCGCTGGCAGCAGACGAAAGGCCCAGCAGCGAGGTGGCGAAAAGCGCCGCAGGCAGGCTGATGCGAGGAAATTTCATGGGTACTCCCGGGGCAGATTCAGGACATTCAAGTTTAGGCGCATCATTTGGCGCGTAAATAGCCCGATCAGACTAAGGCTTCGCTGACCGAGCCACTCGTCGCATTCCTACCCTAAGGCACGCCCGACCTGGCTTGCGCCTGTCCAAGGGCAGGAAGGTCGCCGGGGCGTGTTGCTTCGGCACCAAAGGCGGGCGAGCGATCAGCCCTTGCGCCCGTAAACATCCTCGAAGCGCACGATGTCGTCCTCGCCCACATAGGCGCCGGACTGCACCTCGATCATCTCCAGCGGCACGCGGCCCGGGTTTTCCAGGCGGTGCTTCACGCCCAGCGGAATGTAGGTCGACTCGTTCTCCGAGACGAGGAAAGTCTCCTCGCCGCGCGTCACCTTTGCCGTGCCGCGCACCACGATCCAGTGCTCGGCGCGGTGGTGGTGCATCTGCAGCGACAGGCAGCCGCCCGGCTTCACGCCGATGCGCTTGACCTGGAAGCGCTCGCCGGCATCGATGCCGTCGTACCAGCCCCAGGGGCGGAACACCTTGCGGTGCAGCAGCCCTTCGGCGCGGCCCTGCGCCTTGAGCGCATCGACCACCTTCTTCACGTCCTGCGTGCGATCCTTGTGCGCCACCAGCACCGCATCCGGCGTTTCCACCACCACCAGATCCTTCACCCCGATGCAGGCCACCAGCCGGCCATCGGCCATCGCCAGCGTATCGGCGCAATCGTGCAGCATCACATCGCCGCGCGCCACGTTGCCGGCTGCATCCTTGGGCAGCACTTGCCACAGCGCTTCCCACGCACCCACGTCCGACCAGCCGGCCGAAAGCGGAATCACCACGCCGTGGGGCAGTGCCTCCTCCCCCGCCGTCAGGCGTTCCATCACCGCATAGTCGATCGAATCGCTCGGGCAGGCGGCGAAGGTTTCCGCACCCACGCGGCGGAAATCGCCATCCGCCGAACCCTCTGCCCAGGCCTTCTCGCAGGCCACCAGAATATCCGCCCGGCAGCGCGCGATCGCCGCCAGCCACACCGAGGCACGCATCATGAAGAGGCCGCTGTTCCACAGGTAATTGCCGGCATCTAGATAAGCCTGCGCTGTCGTGCGGTCCGGCTTCTCCACAAAGCGCGCAATGCGGCAGGCGCCATCGCCATCCACCGATGCCCCGCTCTGGATATACCCGTAGCCCGTCTCCGGCGCATCCGGCGTAATGCCGAAAGTGACCACGGTGCCCGCCTCCGCCAGCCGCGCACCGTGGCGCACCACCTTCTGGAAAGCCGCCGTATCCACGATCACATGGTCCGACGGCATCACCAGCAGCACCGGGTCCGCCCCGCCCTCCACCGCCGCCAGCGCCGCCAGGGTCAGCGCCGGCGCCGTATTGCGCCCGCAGGGTTCAAGCACGATGCGCCCGTGCTTGCCGATCACCCGTAACTGCTCGGCGATCACGAAGCGGTATTCCTCGTTGCACACCACCATCGGCTCGCGCAACTCCACGCCCGGCAGGCCATCCACGCGGCGAACCGTCGCCTGCAGCAGCGAATCGTCATCGACCAGCGGCAGCAACTGCTTCGGCTATTTTTCGCGAGAGAGTGGCCACAGGCGCGTGCCAGAGCCGCCGGAAAGGATGATGGGCTGGATCTGCATCGTAGGACCTCGATAAACTCAATGGTGAAAATGGTTGGCTTGGCACTCAGGGCATTGCCACCAGCTTGTGAGCCAAGGGCAGCGCAGCTTCAAGAATCTGGATCATCGCCTTTGACTCGGCGAGCGACACCGGAGGCAGTGGTGCGCGATAAACTGTTTCATTGCGGCGGGTGTGTGCATCCGTCACCAGCTTCTGTTGGCCGGGCGAAAGCTGCAGGTCAGCGCAAACGCGCTGGATCGCGACCACCCGGTGTCCGGGGCGGTCTGCAGCGCGGACCCCGTGGTGCTCCAGCACCGCCTGTACGAGTTGATAGAAGCCTTCGTAGGCCAGGAGATAGGCCGGCGTGGAATGCTCAGTCTTCCGGGCACCATCAAGGCATTGGTCGGCAACCAGCAGATACTGCGCCAGAAATCCAGGCGTTGCGGGCTGCTCATGAAAGTAGCCCGTGCGGATCAGGTTGTCGTACTCAGCGGGTCTTGGCATCGGCAATCACCTCGATTCGGGGACCATCGCAAATCTTGCGCACGATGGGGTCGGATTTCTGCAGCTCCCGCCATTCCGCGCAGGTATAGAGCGTCAGGTGAACGGGGCGGCCCAGCGCCGCTTCGACAGGCACCAGTGCATCGAGCAGCGGAACAAGATCGGCCGAACCAACCACCATGAGATCGATGTCGCTGCTGGCCGTATCTGTACCGTTCGCCACCGAACCAAAAACGAAAGCCTCGTCTATCCTGCTTGCGAACGGCGCCAGTGCTTCGTGCAACTGCTCGCCAAGACCGAAAGACTTCAGGCAGATGCTGCGCAGTTCGGGAAAAAGCGGAAAGTCTTGGTTGATGCGGATGCGTCGTTGCCGGCCTAGCGGCTCGTCGATCAACACCCCGGCATCCAGCAAGCGCTGCACGAAAACCTGAGCGCCACCACGACCTCTCCCCGAAGAGGCAAGCACGTCGGTCAGGCTGTAGCTGCGCCCCGGATTGAGCAGCAGCCTGCCGAGCAGGCGCTGTTGGCGGGGTGAGAGAAGGAAATCGGCAAGGCTCATTCGAGTACCTGAATTAGGTATTTATGTACCTATTATAGGTATATGCCCAAAGAATGGAAGTGCCTCGCCATTTCAACCTGAACGTCACGCCCCTACTCCACCGTCTCCGACTTAGCGAGATTCCTTGGCTTATCCACATCCGTCCCCTTCACCAGGTCCACGTGATACGAAAGAAACTGCAGCGGCACCACATGCAAGAGCGCCGACAGCGTCGGCGACGCGGCCGACGGCACCGAGGCGGTTCAAACCGCCGTCGAGGATCGCAAGGCCAGCGGAGTCGTAGCCGCAGTGCACGAGCTTGCGCAGTCCTTCAAGCAGGACGGGGACGATATTGCGGTCAGCGACCGCGGCGACGATGCCACACATGCTTACAGCCGCCAGACGCAGATACCCGCCGCCTCCAGCCCCTGCTGATCAAAGCACGCCTTCACATCGACGAAGCAGCCGCCCTTGATCAGCTTCTTCTGGAGATCCTCCACCGGCAGCGAGGTCAGCTCGCGGTGCGACACCGCCGCCACGATCGCATCGGCGCGCGGCAGGTCTTCCCACTTGAACAGGCGCACGCCGTATTCGTGCATCGCCTCTTCCGGGTCGGCCCACGGGTCGTGCGCGAACACCTCCACGCCGTAGCTCTTCAGTTCGTTGATCACATCCGCCACCTTGCTGTTGCGCAGGTCGGCGCAGTTTTCCTTGAAGGTGAGGCCGAGCACGTTCACGCGGGCACCCTTCACATAGCTGCCGGCGGCGATCATGTTCTTCACCGTCTGCTCGGCGATGTACTTGCCCATGCCGTCGTTGATGCGGCGGCCGGCGAGGATCACCTGCGGGTGGTAGCCCAGCATCTCTGCCTTGTGCGTGAGGTAGTACGGGTCGACGCCGATGCAGTGGCCGCCGACCAGGCCGGGGCTGAAGCGCAGGAAGTTCCACTTCGTGCCCGCCGCCTTCAGCACCTCCGAAGTATCGATGCCCACCTTGTCGAAGATGATCGCCAGCTCGTTCATCAGCGCGATGTTGAGATCGCGCTGGGTGTTCTCGATCACCTTGCAGGCTTCTGCCGCCTTGATGCTTGAACAGCGATGCACGCCCGGCTGCACGATGCGCTCGTACATCGCCGCCACCTTCTCCAGCGTTTCCGGCGTATCGCCCGACACCACCTTGATCACGTTGGTCAGCATGTGCTCGCGGTCGCCCGGGTTGATGCGCTCCGGCGAATAGCCGACGAAGAAATCCTGCTTCCACTTCAGGCCCGAGGCCTGCTCCAGCACCGGGATGCAGACCTCTTCCGTGGCGCCCGGATACACTGTCGACTCATAAACGACGATGGCGCCCTTCTTCATGCCGGCACCGGCCGATTTGCTGGCGCCGATGAGCGGTTTGAAATCCGGGATGTGCGCTTCGTCCACCGGGGTCGGTACGGCAACGATGATGATGTCGGCTTCCGCCAGCACCTTCGGGTCTGCCGAATACTCGGCATGCACCGCAGCACGCATCTCCTCGTCCGGAATCTCGCGCGAGGGATCGACGCCGCGACGGCAGGACTCCACCTTGGCCTCGACGATATCGAAACCGATGGTGCGCGAATGTTTGCCGAACTCGATGACGAGCGGCAGGCCTACGTAGCCGAGGCCGATGACTGCGACAACAGAACTCATGAAATGCTCCAAATGAACTGAATAACGAAATCCGATCAGCGGCGCCCGGCTTCCTTGAGAAGGAGCCAGAAAAACGCCATGTCATCCACGAAATAGCGCTTGAACATGCGGCGTGGTTCCTGCAGGAATCGGTAGAACCATTCCAGTCCCGCCTTCTGCATCCACACCGGCGCGCGCTTTACTTTGCCCACCGCCACATCGAAGGTGCCGCCCACACCCATGGCGAACGGAATCTTCATCTCTGCCTGATAGCGGCCAAGGAAATGCTCTTTCTTCGGCGAACTGATCGCCACGAACAGCAGGTCGGCTTTTGCCTCCTTGATCTGCTCGACAACCGAAGCTTCTTCCTCGGCCTTCCAGTAACCGTTCCTGTAGCCGGCGACGGTGAGGCCGGCGTATTTCTTCTCGTAGAGGGTTTTCACGCCGGAGACGACTTCCTCCTTGGCGCCCAGCAGGAATACCCGCCAGCCCTTCTCTGCCGAGCGCTTCATCAACGCCTCGAACAGATCGACGCCGGCAACACGCTCCTTCAGGCCCTTGCCCAGCAGGCGTGATGCCCACACGACCGGCATGCCATCGACGTTGATCAACGCGCAATCGTTGATGATCTGGCGCAGCTCGGGATCGCGGCTCGCCTTCACCAGCTTGTCGACGTTGACCACCACATGCTGGTGCGGCTTGCCGGAATGGATGAAGCCCTCGATGGTCTGCAACGTTTCTTCCATCGACAGGTTGTCGATGAAGCAGCCCATCATTTCAATACGATTGCTCATGCCAGTTCCTTGAACAGAATTTCGACGATCCGCTCCGCTGCCTTGCCATCCCACAGCAGCGGCCGGCGCCCCTGCTTGCCTTCGCCGCGCAGCACCTTCTTCGCCTCGGCGACGATGCGTGCCGGATCGGTGCCGACGAGCACCTTCGAGCCTTCATCCACCGTGATCGGGCGCTCGGTGTTCTCGCGAATCGTGATGCACGGAACGCCCAGCGCCGTGGTTTCCTCCTGCAGGCCGCCGCTGTCGGTGAGTGCCACCGTGGCGTCCTTCCACAGATAGAGGAACGGCATGTAGGCCTGCGGGCCCAGCAGCGTGATGTTCGGCCCGAGATCGATGCCGAACTTCTCCATGTTGTTGCGCGTGCGCGGATGCACGGGGAAGATCAGGGGCAGCTCGGCGGCAATCTCCTTCAGCGCGCCGGCGATCTTCGTCATCATCTCCGCGTTGTCGACGTTGCTCGGCCGGTGCAGCGTGACCACGCCATAGCGGCCGGCCTTGGCCAGAGCGACCTTCTTGAGGGCCTCCGTTTCGAAGCCGGACGTATCGGTATGTGCGAGCTTTTCCGCCTGGTAGAGCACGTTATCCACCATCACGTGGCCGACATCATGTATCGCTGAATCGGGTTTTCCTTCGCGCTTCAGGTGCGCCGTGCCACTCGGCTCGGTGACGAAGAACCAGTCGGAGATGCTGTCTGTCACCAGCCGGTTGATCTCCTCCGGCATGCTCATGTCGCCGCTGCGCAGGCCAGCCTCGACGTGTGCCACCGGAATGCACAGCTTCTTCGCCACGATCGAGCAGGCCAGCGTCGAATTCACATCGCCGACCACCAGCACTGCGTCCGGCCGGTTCGCCTGGCAATACTCCTCGAAGGCCACCATGATCTTGCCCGTCTGCTGCGCATGCGATCCACCGCCTGCCGCCATGAAAACATCCGGTTCGGGAATGCCCAGTTCCTCGAAGAACACATCGTTCATCTCGCGGTCGTAGTGCTGGCCGGTGTGGATGATCTTGTACGAAAGCCCGCCATGCGCCTGGATGGCGCGCACGATGGGGGCGATCTTCATGAAGTTGGGCCGGGCACCGGCCACAAGGTAAATGATTGGCATGGCTAATCCTTGGCTGAAACGGAAATCTGAGAGGCTGTATCAATGCGGAACGATGCGCGAACTAGCGCATCGATGGCGCTAGTCCGGACCCGCAGCGTGGTTGCCGGGCGTTTGTTTTCGTATGAATCCGAGTACCAGCCGAGTATCGGTTGCTCGCTTCCGCAAAACAGATCGAGCGAGATGTCATCGCCTTCAAATTCGGCCGCCATGGAGAAGCAATTCCCTCGAATGGTTGCTGAGTTATCCGAGAGCGTTACCTCGATTTCGGGCGAGAAGTGCCAGAACTGCTCGATCGCATGCTGCGTATGGCCGATCACGTTGTCCGTAACAACCAACGTTGAGGTGCCCGCATCGAAATTGACAGTGCGCCGATGCTCGACCGGATCAGCCAGTCGACGATAGCCATCGTGCATACCCTCGAAATGGAAAACATCAGGCGATACCGGAGATTGCAGAACACGTGAAACAGCTTTTCGTGTCCAAAGGAACCTGCCGCCGCTGACCGATTGATCCAGCCCGTCGACGCGGACGGTATTGTGGGCCGCGGTTCCACGGAAATAATCGCGCCACGGTTGATCAGCCCAATACGAATAGGTGCCCGGGTCGATGAGGCAAGGTTCGCCACAGACCGAAAGCCAGATCGAAAGGGCATCGGCGTGGCCGTGTGCTGCGATGCTGGGGTAGCCGATCGGTCCGCAATCGACCAGGCCCTTGATCTCGGCATCAGTGCCAAAATCGCTGCCGAAAATGAAATACCCGCCTTCCGGGAAAGCCCAGCCAGGTGCCGAAGAGTCTCCATCCGGAATGGCATTCCAAGCAGCTAACCCAGCATCACCGAACAGCCATCGGTTTCCGTCGTCGAACACCCCTGCGGCGCGCTTGAAATCAAAGCGTTTGAAGAGAACTGCGCAGCTGGCAAGCAGCGAACGGAATACATCGTGCTGCGTGCCATGATCGAGGCGAAGCATCTGCGCGTCGTCGGCATCGCCGATCATCGGCACATTGCCCGATTTGTCCATTACGGAAACGATGAACTCCGCCATGCACTCCAGTCGCCGCAGGTACGCTGTGGAGAAGACAATTCCGTTTGCCTGCCCTGCCTGCTGGCAGAGCAGCAACATGGTCATGACTTCGTGCTGGTAATAGAGCGCCTGTTCGCGGTTTACGCCGTCGCAGGTGTTTTGCTTTATTGCCTCGCACTCCAGACCATTACGCGCGATACGCAACCAATCTGCGCTCTCCGGCCAACACGGCCAAGTCACTGCACCCAGAAAGAGCCCCATGTACTCGCCGACGAGATGATTGTTTGCTGACGAGTGCAACGAAAAATAGCCGCTAATGAAATGGCAATGCTGGTACACAGAAGCCAGCCATCTACGTTTTAGATCCTCACCATCACTGCCCACGAACAGCGGCGAATTGACGCCGCCCAGCAAGTGCCACGCACTTGCCCAGTTGGCGAGCCTCACCGCCAGTTCAAGGGAGCTCGCCCAATGCACGCCAAGCGGATACGGGCACTGATCGAGCCATGACGCCAACAATGTCCGGAAACCGTTGAGATATTCCTCATCACTGGTTAGTCGCCACGCCTGAGCAAGAGTGACCAGTTCCAAATGCCGGCTTGGTTCCCAGAGATACTTGATGTTCCCCACTAATTCCGGGCGGCGGTAATCAATCGCCTTGCCTGGCGTGAGCGGTGCAAGTCTTCCCGTAAGCGGATCTTTGTTCCACTCTGGAGGAAACCCCAGCTCTGTGTCGTGCAATGCGAAGATGACTGATTCCCCAAGAAACAACTGCGGTGCCAATAAGGATGATGCGGACATCGCCAACAAGCCTGCAGTCGAAGCGCAAGCAATAGACGAGAGGTGTTCTCCCCCAAGTGTGCGTGACCATTGAATCCCAGCGAGCGCGCTTGCGGCCGTTATCAACGCCATTGAGCAGCCTCGAAAAATGGGCGGCCATATATCAGCCCAGGAGATGTTCAGGCGAGCGCATGCATAGGTACCCATCAGGCCGAGACCGGCGAGCAGGAGGGCGTAGCTCTCAGGCTCAGGAATCGGGGCGGTGACGACGTTGAAGTAGGCGGAGGATTGAATCGCCGTGCCGGTGCTTCCGAGTCCTTTCGCGCCGGTGTTGCCCTGAGTGTAGTAGTCGAGGCGAATCTCGCCGAGGGCCGGCGCGAAGACGATGGAACCGTGCGCATCAAAACTGCCGTTGCTGCCAGACGTGCCGTACACACCGCGGTAGGTCTGGTTG
>SSGN01000235.1 GCA_008016945.1 Flavobacteriales bacterium | reverse complement strand
GCACTGGTCAAGGCCAGGATCGTAAGTTTTTGTGCCAAGCGCGGCATGGGGTCCGAGTGTTTGGGTGAAGGTGGCCTTCGTACGAAGCAGGTGGCGGTTGTGTTCCGTGGTGGTCAGGTTGTTCTCATCGTTTAGCCGCTGAATAGGGGGTTGAACATGGAATTGAAATGGTTGATTGCGTGTCGCAATGTCTTGATACTTAGGCGGTTGAAGTCGGGGCGGGGGCGCTCGGTCGCCTCGGCGTACCTTCGTCATGCCATTTCCGGATTGTTGCATGGAACTACGATTGATCGAAGCCGCCTCGGAGATCGGGGCGGGAAAGCGGGGAGCGAGCATGGGCATGGCCGCATTGCGCGTGGCCGCATGGAAGAACGGGAGTGAGCTATTCGGTCACGCCGAGGAAAGCATCCTGCGCGATGAGAACGATGTGCTGTACGAGGATGATGATTCGCCCAATGCGCACCATATCGATGGCCTGATCCGCTTCGAGAGCGACCTGGCGTACGAGGTGTATAGGTACCTAAGGAACAATATGTTCCCCATCGTTGTCGGAGGCGACCATTCGATCGCCATTGGCTCGGTTAGCGGCACCAAGATGGCCTTTCCGAACGAGCGCCTGGGGGTGGTGTGGATCGATGCGCATGCCGATCTGCACAGCCCGTGGACCACGCCCAGCGGCAACGTGCACGGCATGCCCCTGGCCTTGCTCATGCATATCGAGAAGAAGGGGCGGAATAGACCTCGGGTCTACACCATGGATACCTGGGATCACCTTCGGAAGATCGGGGTGAACGGGCCGAAGCTGCTTCCGAGCGATCTGGTGTTCATCGCGCTGCGTGATTACGAGCCCGAAGAAGAGGCCATCATCAAGGAACATGGGATCAAAGTGATCAAGGTGTCCGAGGTGCGTTCTAAAGGGGCCGAGGCCGCCGTGGCCGAAACCTTGGCCCACCTGAGTCTTTGTTCCCGGATCCACGTGAGCTTCGATGTGGACAGCCTGGACCCTTCCATTTCGGTGGGTACCGGCACACCCGTGCCCGATGGCCTTGACCTGGACGAGGCTCGGATGCTGCTGAGCCTGTTGTGCGCCAGTCCCAAGACCGTGACCCTTGATGTGGTGGAGATCAACCCCTCGTTGGATACCAACAATGCCATGGCCGAGGCCACGTTGAGCATCCTGGAGCCGCTGTTCCCCATACTGCGTGCGCGTTAAGGCATGAGCCCCGACCCGAGGCCGGATCAGATTGCCGCTTCCGTTATCCTCGTCCGACCGACAGGATTCGGTTTCGATCCAGAGACCGCCGTCAGCAATTCATTTCAGCAGCGGGTCCACGATCCGTCGGTGAAGCGCCAGGCCGCCGAGGAGTTCGACGGCCTCCTGGAGGCGCTGCGGACGTGGGGCATTCGATCCACGGTGCTCGATCCCGTGGACCCCACGGCCCCCAACGCGGTATTCCCCAACAACTGGTTCAGTACACACGCCGATGGGACCGTGGTGCTGTACCCCATGCTCACCGCCAGCCGACGGATCGAGCGTGATCCGCACCTGGCCGGTCTATTGGAACAGGAAGGTGCGCGCACCACCGCGACCATCGACCTCACTTCGTGGGAGCACCAAGGTCTTTTCCTCGAAGGCACCGGCAGCCTGGTGTTGGATCGCGTTCATCGCAAGGCCTTCGCGTGTTTGAGCCAACGCACCTCCGAACGCGCCGTGCTGGATTGGTGCGCGCGTTTCGCCTACACGCCGATCACCTTCGTGGCCACGGAGGATGGGCGCATCCCCGATGGTAGCGGTACACGGGGTATTCCGGTCTATCATACCAATGTGGTCATGAGCATCGGCCAGCGGTTCGCCGTGGTCTGTCTCGATGCCATGCCATTCCCCGCGGAACGACAAGAGGTGGCGGAGGAGTTGACGGCCACAGGCCGGGAGTTGATTCCCATCACCATCGAACAGATGCAGCATTTCGTGGGCAATTTGCTACACGTGAAAGCCTCGCGAAGTGTGGTGCACGGCGTGGATGCGACGACCAGCATACTCCTCTCGGGCACGGCCTTCGGCCAGCTACGGCCCGAGCAGCGGCAGGCCTTGCAACGTCATGGCCAATTGGTGCCTGTGGACATCCCCACCATCGAAGCCGTTGGCGGAGGCAGCGTACGCTGCATGCTGGCAGAGGACTTCCTTCCGCGCCGATAGTGCGTCCATCGACGTCCACACCCTCAAGTCGCGCTTCCTTGCTTCGTGGCCGCTCCAACCTGTTGAACGTATGGAGCCGTGCGCGGCTGCACGCCAGAGGTCGACCGCGGGGATCGGCCTATTTCTTACCCGGTCGGTGAGAAAGGAACGCTCTATGCACGGGTGGATCCGGGTGATAGAGGAGAAGAGGTGACGAGGAGAGGAGGAGTGAGGAGAAGAGGTGACGAGGAGAAGAGGAGAAGAGGTGAGGAAGAAGAGACGAGACGAGGAAGTAACCAGTTGAAGTGGGGTTTGTCTCGTCCACGCTGCCTCACTTTTTCACTCCCTCGCTTCTTTTCTCCTCACTCTTCCTCTCACATCCGATCCGAACGGATCGCTTCTTTGTCGCCACCTCCATAGTGCGAATGGGTGTTATTCCACGGCCTCCTTCCGCAGCACGAAATGGCTCACATTACTTCCATCCTCACGCCGTAGACCACGGAACAGCAAGCCGCTCACGATGGTGAAGGCGCCCAAGACCAGGAAGGTGAGGTGCAGGCCATGGATGTAAGCGGTATGGTCCGTCTGGTCCACACCTCGCAAGAACAACGCGGCCACTAAGGATGCCGTGGCCACCCCGAAACTCAAGGCCAATTGCTGCGCCGTGCTGGCGATACTGCTGGCCTCACTGGCCCGGTCGTCATCCACGTCCGCATACACCAAGGAGTTCATGCTGGTGAACTGGAGCGAGGAGAACAACCCTTGGAACAAGCTGAGGAGCACGATGATGGCCACCGGGGTATGGGTATCCACGAAGGTGTAGCACATGATGTTCGCACCGAGCAGCCAGGTGTTCCAGAGCAGCACTTGCCGGTGTCCGAAGCGGGCGAGGAGGTGGCGGCTCAGGATCTTCATGCCGATGGCGGCCACGGCCAGCGGGGTGGTGAGCAGGCCGGCCTCCAACGGCGTGTAGCCCAGGCCCACTTGGTACAGCAGGGGCAACAGGAAGGGCATGCCACCCACCCCCAGCCGGGTGATGAAGCCACCGACCACCGGGATCCGGAAGGTGCGTACCGCGAACAGGCGCAAGTAGAGCAGGGGGGTGCTCACATGCCTGGCGTGCAAGCGATAGGCGATCAACAGGACCATCGAAGCACCGAACATCAGCGCGATCTCGATGGGTGGCCAGGTGTGTTCCCCGAACACCTCCAGCACATAGCTCAGCAGCGCGATGCCCGCACCGAAGAGCAACATGCCCAGGGTGTCCAGCGGAGGCGTGTCCTCCTCCCGGAAGTCGGGCATGTGCCGGCGGATCATGTACCAGCCCACCACGCCGATCGGTAGGTTCACCAGGAAGATGCTGCGCCAGGGGAGCCAGTGTACCAGCGTGCCACCGATGAAGGGGCCTACGAGCGGGGCCACCAGCGCTGGGATCACCACGTAGTTCATCATGGCGAGCATCTGCGAGCGTGGATAGGCGCGGATCAGGGCGATACGTCCCACGGGAACCATCATGCTGCCGCCCACACCTTGTATGAAACGCGAAGCGATGAGCATCGGTAGGTTGGCCGATACCGCGCACAGCAGCGATCCTATGGTGAACAGTGCCACCGCCATGCGAAAGACCCGGCGTGTGCCGAACCGATCCGCTACCCATCCGCTGATGGGTATGAAGATCGCCAGGGCCAACGTGTAGCTGGTGAGCACCGCTTTGAGGCTGAGGGCGCTGGCACCCATGTCCTCCGCGATCACCGGTACCGCGGTGTTCAGGATACTGATGTCCAGGTGTTCCATGAACAAACCCACCGCCACCAGCCAGGGGAGCACCCGTAGCGAGGAGGGGGTGAGGCCGTGGTGTTCGTTCGCGGACATGGGGCAGACCTCAACCACATCGACCCATGGTGCGCCATGGGCGGATGTGCAGCGGCCGATCAAAGATGGTGCGATACGTGGCCGCGCCGCACCGGCGCACGGACCTCTTCCGCACGGGGGCGATGCCCGATCACCGTATGCTCATGGTTTTGCCGCCACGGGCACGGGCTTCTTCTCCAGCCCGAACATCTTGGTGAGCCATTTCCGACCCCAGGTGTTCATGGGTGCCTCGAAACGCAAGTGGACCTGGTTGGCCACGAATTGGATCCCCGCGAAGACCACGATGAACCAGGGGATGTACATCCAGGCCGGGATGGAGAAGTCCAGCTTCAACAGCACCTGGCGGCCGTAACGGAGCATGAACTCGTGGATCATGTAGAAGGTGAAGCTGGCTTCGCCGAGGAACACCATGCGGTCACTGGCCAGGAACCAGCTCTTCGTATCACGCCGGAAGGCGGTGCCCAACACCACCATCACGCTGCCCGGAAGCATCCACAGGTTGTTGCCGCTTTGCTGGTCGTAGTAGTACTGCCAGGCCATCATGCCGCAGAACCACAGGATGCCCGCTGGGAGAAGGGCGCGTTTCCACCATTCATGGTAGGTCTTCACCCCTTGGAAGAAGAGGAAGGCCATGATGCCCAGGATGTAGTCGGTGAGGCGGAACGGCGCGCGTTCCACATGGATGGAGGCATCGGGATCGTTGTGGAAGGTGAAGAACGCGATGGTGAGCGCCGCCAGGATAACGAACAACGAACCCAGGAACAGGAGCTTGCGCTTGCCGGCCTTCAGCATACCCGCGAAGAGAAAGGGGGTCATCACGTAGAAGAGCATCTCCACGCTCAAGGTCCACGATACCTTGTTGGGGCCCGGGCCCGGGTAGCCGACGGGGCTCCACTCCTGCAACAGGGCGATGTGGATCGGTAGGTTCTGCAACTCGATCCGCGAGGTGTTGCTCATCAACCCCAACGGCATGCACAGCAGCATGGTGAGCAGGTGTAGCGGGAAGATCCGCGCCACACGGGCGATCAGGAAACGGCCGGCGTTGGCGCGCGTGGGCTTCCATTGGTCCTCGCCGTAGTACACATAGGTCATGATGAAGCCGCTGAGCACGAAGAAGACCGAGACCCCCACACGACCTTGCAACTCGGCGTGCGTATGGCCCAGCCACTGCAAGCCCGGCAGCATGTGCGCGTGCAACGAGAAGACGATGAAGGCCGCATAGAACCGCAGGGCGGTGAGCGGGCGGATCAGTTCTTTGTTCATCTCACAAGGGCGAAGGTCCGATGGATCGTGTTGTACGTTCCCATGACCGGTGGGGTTCCTGCGGCATCACCGGCGGGTGGTACGCCTAATCCTGGCGCTGCCAGTTCCGTTCGATCACCTCCAGCAGTTCGTCGTGCACGGCGCGGTTGCTGGCCACGATCTCCTCGTCAAAGAGCGGGTCCTTGCTCGGGGCGAATCCGCTCACCCGCCCGCCCGCTTCGCGCACCAGCAGCACGCCGGCGGCCACATCCCAGCTGTTCAACCCGTATTCGTAGAAGGCCTCGAAGCGCCCACAGGCCACGTACGCCAGGTCCGCTGCGGCGCTGCCCAGTCGCCGAATGCCGCGGGTGCGGTGCATCAGCTCGCGCAGCAGGTCCATGTATTCGGCCTCGTAGCCGAAGTCGTCGTACGGAAAACCCGTGGCCAGCAGGCTCTCCTGCAACTCCCGGCGCGGCGAGACCTGGATCCGCTTCCCGTTCAGGTAGGCGCCACCCCCTTTCCACGCGGTGAAGCGCTCGTCGCGGGTGACCTCGTGCACCACCCCCAGTACCGGTTCCGTGCCGTTCACCAGGGCGATGCTGATGCAGTAGCAGGGCACCCCGTGAACGAAGTTCGTGGTGCCGTCCAACGGGTCGATGATCCAGTTCAGGCCTTCGCCTTTCTCCCCACTTCCTTCCTCGGCGATGAAGCCCGCCTCGGGCAGGATCTTCTCCAGGGCCTCCACCAGCCGGTCCTCGGCGGTGTGGTCCACGTGGGTGACCAGGTTATTGGCGCTTTTTTCGCTGATGCCCGCCGCCGTGAGCTTGCCGGCCTCGCTGCGGATGAAGTCGGCCACATCGATGCAGATGGCTTCGACCTGTTGGGTGAGTTTCTTGAGTTCCATGAAGATGACAGAGGGTCAGTTGTCGGTGCTCCCGTTCGTTGCAGTGGCGGTTCGTTGGCGCCTCCAGATGATGCCCGCGATCCCGACGATGATCAGTCCGAGGGAGATCACTTCGGCTTGGGTCCAAGTGCCGGCGAAGGCCACGTTCACGCGGATCTTCTCGATCAAGAACCGCTCGATGCCGTTGAGCAGGAGAAAGAGGAAGAAGATGATGCCGGGCGTGGTGATCCGCTTGCGCAGGGCCCAAAGGAGGAAGAAGAACCCTACGCACACGATGGTCTCGTAGAGCGGGGTGGGCCACACGGGTTCGGGCAGCACCGTGCAATAGCCCTCGAAGCAAGGCTGGCCGGTGTAGGGTATGCCCACGCCGTTCACGTTGTTGGGATACGTGTAGCTCCACAGCCAGTCCGGGATCCATCGCGGGGCGGGGGCGAGGTTCACCACGCCCCAATCCCCATCGCCGCTCACCTGGCAGCCGATGCGGCCTACGCCATACGCCAACATCACGCCGGGCGCCGCGCTGTCCGCACCGTGCCAGACCGGGATGCCGTTGTTGCGGAAGTACCGGATCACCATGAAGCCCGCCACGAGCAGACCACCGTACATGGTGAGCCCGCTGAACACCCCATCGCCGCCGGGGTGCTTGATGAACCCGATGAACTCATCTGGATTCTCCAGCCAATGGAAGAGCTTGGCTCCGATAAGGCCCCACAGGGCCGCCACCATGGTGATGTTGCCGCCATGCTCGTGCGCCTGCATGCGGATCACTTCGGTCCTCGGTTCGGCCAACTTGGCCTTGTCCTTCTCCCGCCATTTCAACCAGGCCAGCAGGGCGCCCACCACCACACCGCCCAGGAAGCTGCCCTTGCCACTGAGGAGGAAGCCCTGCGGGTCGGCGCTGGCCTCTCCGAAGTTCAGGAGAAGGTAGAGGCCTTTCCAGCCCAGTAGGAAGCCGAGCAGTCCGTTCCAAGCCAATTCGGTGGGCGTGGCGGGCAGGCCCACGGTGATCTTGCGCGTGACCGGTTGAAGCAGCTGCAGTCCCTCTTTGCGACGCAGTTCCAACCCAAGTGTCCAGCTGGCGAATACGAAGGCCAACGCCACGAAGAACCCGAAGCTGTTCAGGAACCGCAGGAACGGAAGGTCGAGACCGGTGAGGTCCAGGAGGGCATGGTATATCGTGGGGTACATCGCTTGGTCGTTGGCTCGCGGATCCTTTCGGGCGGTGGATCGGCATCTGACCGGAGTGGGTCAGGTAGGGTTGGTTTCGGCGGGTGAGAACAGGTGGACTTCCCCACGGGACCCTACGGAAGGGGGGGAGGGCTGTGCAGCGCCGATGATATGCCCTTCCCCATCGATGTGCTGCAACTGGACCGGGACGATCGTGTTCACCAGGGCCGGGTCATACGCCAGGTCCACCCGCAGGTAGTTGTCCGTGAAACCGAGCATCCGGCCTTCGTGCTCCTCGGCCTCGAAGAGCACTGGGCGCGTGGTGCCGAGGTGTTGTTGGTAGTATGCCCGTTGCAGCTTGTTGCTGAGGATCCGGAGTTGTCTGGTGCGCTCGCGGCGTACCTCCACGGGAACCACCTCCTCCATGCGCACCGCGGTGGTGTTGGCACGTTCGCTGTAGGTGAACACGTGCAGGTAGTCCACCGGTATGCTGCGGAGGAACGCGTGTGTTCTCAGGAATTCCGCATCGGTCTCGCCGGGGGTGCCGGTGATCACGTCCACGCCGATGCACGCGTGCGGCATCCGCGCCTTGATCCGGTGGACACGTTCGGCGTAGAGCGCGGTGTCGTACCGGCGGCGCATGCGTTGCAGGATGGCGTCGCTGCCGCTTTGGAGCGGCATGTGGAAGTGTGGCGCGAAACGTGCGCTCGAGGCGACGAAGTCGATCACGCCATCATGGCAAAGGTTCGGCTCTATGCTGCTGATCCGGAAGCGGTCTATGCCTTCCACCTTGTCCAGTGCTTCGATCAGTTGAAGGAAGGTCTGGTCGTGCCCTTTGCCGAAGTCGCCCGTGTTCACCCCGGTGAGCACGATCTCCTTCACCCCCGATGCGGCGATGGTGGCCACCTGCGCCAGGGTGTCGGCGATGGTGGCGCTCCGGCTCCTGCCCCGGGCCAAGGGGATGGTGCAGAACGAACAGAAGTAGTCGCACCCATCCTGTACCTTCAGGAAGGTGCGGGTGCGATCGTTGGCGTTGTAGCTGGGCACGAAGTGCTTGAGCTCCTTGATCGGCGAATGGAACGCCCTGCCGACAGGGGCTTCCCCGGCGTCTTTGGCGGAGCTCCGCTCACCGATCCGCTCCTCGATGTATGTGGCCAGGTCGAACTTCTCACTGGCGCCCAGTACCAGGTCCACACCGGGAATGCCGGCGATCTCCTCGGGCTTCAACTGGGCATAACAGCCCACCACGGCGATGAACGCTTCAGGGTTGATGGACTGGAACCGACGCACATGCCTACGGCACTCCTTGTCGGCGTTCTCCGTAACGCTGCACGTGTTCAGCACGAACACATCGGGGCGCTCTTCTTGCCGCACCTTGGCATAACCCGCCTCCTCCAGCGACCGGGCCAGTGTGCTGGACTCGCTGAAGTTGAGCTTGCAGCCCAACGTGTGGAAGGCGACGGTGCGGGGCGAACTCATCTTTACCATGCGCCCAGATGGACATGTGCCCATGGCCACGGCGAATGGCCGCAAAGGTATCCAAGTGCCGGTTGGTGGAGCCGTGGCCACGGCATCGCCCAAGGTGGTGAGGCCTTGCGTGGGTCGTTCATCGCTCCCATCCTCCGTGGCCCATCGAAGCAACCATCCCGGAATGTCCCGTCATAGGAGTGTATCGAAAGTGCCTCGCTCCATGCTTCGTACACGCCCTGCCGACCGCACCAACCTGATCAGGATCAGTGTCTTGTTGTTCTCCGTGCTCGCCATCGCCTCGTTCGCACTGGCTTTCGCTGCCGACTGATACCATTGGCGTTCGGGCCTCTTCCCTGCGCGTTCCAGCGCATCCCTTGGAACGTCCTATTCCCTTGAAAGCAAGTTGAAGGGCACGGATCAAGGCCAGGCCATGGCCACCCCATGAGCCAAAGGCGCGGAGGGAGCGCCCATTCACTCCCGATCCGTTCTGGCCCGTAGCCCTGATCGGGGAACCCATGCCGCCTTCATTTCTCGCAGGTGGAGGTAGCCCTTGGGACGGATCGTCGCCCGAAGGGTATAGGGTGCTACCTTGGGGCCATGCGCGCCTTCGCCCTACTTCCGCTGTTCTTCGTCCACCTCGTTCCTGCCCAGGACCCCCTGCCACATAGTTTGCTTTGGCGGATCCAGGCATCGGGAACTAGTGCTGCGAGCTACCTCTACGGAACGGTCCACAGCAAGGACGACCGGGCCTTCCAGTTCGGCGATTCGGTGCTTCCCGCACTGGACCGGTGCGCCATCGCCGCAGGCGAGCTCGATCTCTCGGCGGACAAGGAGCTGGGCAAGGCGCTCTTCACCACCATGCGCCTGCCCAACGGCCAGAAACTCGTGAACCTCTATAAGAAGAAGGAGTGGAGCCGGGTGGAGGCCGCGATGAAGGACGAACTCGGGTTCATGGCGCCCATGCTGTCCTCGTTGAAGCCCTTCTTCGTGCTCGCCATCCTCACCGAGAACCAGATGAATGCCGGTGTTGGTGACCAGACCATGGTGTTGGACCAATACCTCCAACACCGGGCGTTGAACAACGGAAAGCGTGTGATCGGTATCGAAACGGCCGCTGAGCAGATCGCCGCCATCGATGCCGTACCGCTGAAGGTGCAGGCGACCATGCTCCTGGATCACGTGGACAACGGTGGCCACCCCGGTGCCATGGACGAGATGCTCAACGCCTATGCCAGGCAGGACCTCGAAGCCTTGATGGCCGAGGGCGAGAAGGCCGGTGGCATGCCAGCGGAGTTCGAGCGTGCACTGCTCACCGAGCGGAACCACCGCATGGTGGAACGGATGGATACCCTCTTGCAGAAGGGCGAGCCGGTCTTCTTCCTGATCGGTGCGGCACACCTGCCTTCGCCTCTGGGCTTGATCCACGGGTTGCGCGCCAAAGGGTATGTGGTGGAGGCCGTGATGAGCGTACATACCCCGCCGGTGCTGCTGGAGGAGCCAGCCATCGAGGAGCGTTGAGGGGGCGCTCGTCAGTTCGCTGTAAGCGCTATCCGGGCCGTGATCGCGCGGTGGTCGCTCAGTTCATCGGGCAAGGTCCGGAAATCCCAGGCGTGCAGCCCATGGCCGTACAGGATGTGATCGATCCGTAGGCTGGGCAGGTCGCCGATGTAGGTGCCGCCCGTGCCGCGACCGCTCTCCACGAAGGCGTCGTTGAGCAGCGCACGCAGGGTGGCGTACCCGTAGCTCATCGGCACATCGTTCATGTCGCCGCAATACAGCACGGGGTGGGGGCTCTGCCGCATGTGTTCCGCAATGCGTAGCACTTCGCCCACGCGCAGTCGGAAACCGTGGAGCAGCCGCTTCAGGATCCGTTCGCTGCCTTGCTTCAGGGTGTCCGTATGCGTATCCGTGTCCAGGGCCTTGAGGAATTTGTAGTCGGCATCGCCGAAATGGTAGCTCGCCAAATGGGCATTGTACACCCGTATGGTGTCCTCGGGCAAGGCGATGTCCGTCCAGATGCAGTTGTTGAAGGGATTCTCCGGGAAGGACATGGCTCCCTTGCCAACGATCGGATAGCGGCTGAAGGTGGCGATGCCGAAGTACTGCTCGTACCGCGACACCGTGTTGGTGAAGCCCTCGTGGTAGGCCTTGTACCCGAGCTCTCCCAAGAGGCTCTTGCGCGTAGGGAAGAACCGCTTGTTGGGGCTGTGGAAGTATTCCTGAAGGCAGAGGATGTCGGGCGACTCGCGCTCGAACACGGCGAAGATGGCATCGCGCGTGGCCTTGTTCCCCCTCCAGTCGTACAGGTCGAACAGCCGCACGTTGTAGGTCATCACCTTCACGCCTTCGCCGCGGATGGCGGTGGTGGGGGCATCGTGGCCAAAGAGCTGGACATGGTCGGCCACATGGGCGTACCCCAGCAACAGCAGGCCGCCCGAAAGGAGCATGCGCTTGCGGCGGAAGAAGAACCACCAGGCCACGAACAGCGCATGGAGGACCACCTGGTACAGGAAGGTCATGGCCAGTAGTGCCGGTATCCACGAGAGGGTGGGGCTCACATGCGGTGCCAGATAGGTCACCAAGAGGACCACGGCGGCCAGGATGTTCAGCCACCACATAGGGGTGAGCCAGCGCGAGGGCCGTGCTCGGGCCATCGTTGGCTTTGCGGGCCTTTCCTCGGTTTCGCGTATCCTGTTCACCGTTGTTCGCACCACCCGGTCTGCGGGTGGTGCCTTCCCTCGCTACCGGCCATCGCTCGCTTTGAAGAGGTAGTCCTTCTCTTCTTTGCTCAAGCTGTCGTATCCGCTCCGCGAGATCTTGTCCAGAATGCTGTCCACCCGGGCTTGTTTCTCGCGTTTATCCGCATTGTACTTCTCGTCATTCCGCGGTGTGCTCCGGGAGAAGCTTTTCTCCACCCGCATCCTCGCCTTCCGCGCGCGAAAGGGCCACAGCCGCTCCAGCAGTTCCACGAAACCGAGCGACCAATCGCGCCCTTGTTTGAGCTGGAGCGAGGAGAGCAAGCCGTACAGGGCACCCCCGATGTGCGCTTCGTGGGCCACGCCATCGCCGGAGCCTATGCCCACCAGGTCGAGCAGCACGAAGACCGCGGCCACGTACATCAGTTTCACCGGGCCGATCAGGATCAGGTGCACCACCATGTCCGGTCGGTAGGCCGCGATGCCCACGAACACGCTGAGCACAGCTGCGGAGGCGCCTTGTATG
>SSGN01000138.1 GCA_008016945.1 Flavobacteriales bacterium | reverse complement strand
TCCAGGGCGATGCCGATGACCTGCACGCCGCCCTGACCCTGCGCCGCGGCGAAGGCGTCGAGCAGGGGCATTTCCTCCACGCAGGGCGGGCACCAGCTCGCCCAGTAGTTGATGAGGATCGGGCGGCCTTCGGAGCGCAGGGTGTGCGCCGTGCCGTCCAGTTTCGAGACCGCGAGCGCGGGAACCGGATCGCCCGGTGCCACGACCTCGCGTCCGTCCGGCAGCGTCGGGCCCTGCCCGAAGACGTGGCGTACCACCCACTGGCCGGCGTCGCTGCCCAGCAGAACCGAAGGGCCGAAGGCCAGCGTGGCGGCGCCCAGCCCCGCCATCGCTCCGACGATCCCGAGCGTGCCCACGAGGAGCGCCTGTTTCCAGGGCTTCACGGCGCCCCCAGCGCGGATTCCACCGCATCGAGGGTCAACACCGTCGGCAGTACCGCATCCTCGTGCCCGGGCCGGATCACGACGTAGAGCGGCACGCCTACCGCGCCGTGTGATTCGAGGAAGGCGGTGATGGCCGGGTCCACGCGGGTCCAGTCGCCCTTCATGTAGACCGCCTCGTGCGCGGCCAGGGTCTGGCGGAAGGCGTCGGTGTCGAGCACGCGCTTCTCGTTGGCCTTGCAGGTCACGCACCAGTCGGCGGTCATGTTGACGAAGACCGTGCGCCCGTCGGCGCGCAGGGTGTCGAGAGCCTTGGCCGAATACGCCTGCGCGCCCGCATCGCTTTCGGCGGCGGCCTCCGGGATCGCCAGCTGCGGAATGCGCCACAGCGGCCAGATCGCGAGCAGGGCCAGCGCCAGCGCCAGCGCGCGACCGGCGAAGCTGCCGCTCCAGCGCGCCTTTTCCCAGCGCCACAGCGCCAGCGCCAGCACCACGATGCCGGCCAGCGCATAGCCCAGCGCATCCACGCCGCGCTGCTGGCCCAGCACCCACAGCAGCCAGACCGCGGTGAGATACATCGGGAAGGCGAGCGCCTGTTTGAGGGCTTCCATCCACGCGCCGGGGCGCGGCAGGCGCCTGGCCAGCGCCGGCACGAAGCCGATCGCAAGGAAGGGCAGCGCCAGCCCCAGGCCCAGCGCCAGAAACACCGAGATCGCCACCGCCGTGGGCGCGACGAAGGCGAAGGCCAGCGCGCCTCCCATCAGCGGCGCGGTACAGGGGCTGGCCACCACGACCGCGAGCACGCCGGTGAAGAAGTCGCCCGCAGGCCCGCTCTTCGATGCCAGGCTCTGGCCGGCTCCGGCCCAGCCCGCGCCGATCGAGAACACGCCCGACAGGCTCAGGCCGATCGCCGCCATCAGGTAGGCCAGCGCGCCCACCACCAGCGGCTGCTGCAGCTGGAAGCCCCAGCCCAGGGCGAGGCCGAGCTGGCGCAGCGCCAGCGCCGCCGCGCCCAGCAGGGCAAAGCTGGCGAGCACGCCGGCGGTGTACCAGAGCGCATGGGCGCGCGCCTTGCCGGGGCTTTCGCCGCTCTGCGCCAGCGACAGCGCCTTGAGCGAGAGCACCGGCAGCACGCAGGGCATGAGGTTGAGGATGAGCCCGCCGCCCAGCGCGAGCAGCAGGGCGCGCAGCCAGCCTCCCGCATCGACCGGCGCGGCGGTTTCCCGGGCGGGATCGGCGAGTGAAACGAGCTGGTCGGGCGCGGCCGCGGGAAGCTCCAACGCCACCTGCCGGGTCATCGGCGGATAGCAGATGCCGTCGTTCTGGCAGCCCTGGAAGGTGGCTTCCAGCGTGATCGGCCCCGCCTCGCCACGGCTGCGGCGCAGCCCCAGCGGCAGCTCGATCTGGTCGAAATAGACGATCACCTCGCCGAAGTGCTCGTCCTGATGCTGCTGGCCCTGCGGCCAGCGCGGGCTGGCCAACTGCACGCCGTCCGCATCGAGCAGGCGGAATTCGGAACGGTCGCGGTACAGGTAATAGCCCGGTGCCGGGGTGAAGCGCAGCAGCAGTTCGGTGGGCGAATTGGCGATGGCCTCGAAGCCGAAGGCCTGTTCTTCCGGCAGAGGCACGGTGTCGGAACCCAGCGCGACCTGACCGGATGCGGGCTGCCCGAGGATGGCAAGCCCGCCTGGCGCCGGGCCGGGGGATGGGGCTGCGCCGGGAAGCGCGCCGAGCGCGGGAACTTGGGACGTTGTTGCGGCGGCGGGCTGGATCGTCACCTCGCGCACCTGCGGCGGGTAGCAGATGCCGGCGTTGGCGCAGCCCTGGTACTTCAGCCGGAAGCGGCGCGCGGAGGAAAGGCTGCCTTCCAGCCCGGCCAGCTCGGCCGCGACCTGCCCGCGCCAGGTTTCCACGTCACCGAAGAACTCGTCGTGGTGCGGCGTGCCGTGCGGAATGTCCAGCGTGCCGGCCGGCAGCCCTTCGTCGAGCGCCTGCACGGAGAAGCGATGCCGGTACAGGTAATAGCCGTCGGCGATGGTGAAGGAAAAGCGCGCGCGGCTGTCGTCCACGGCGCGCGCATCCAGCGCGAACGCCTCGTCGACCGGCAGCAGGTCGGATTCGTCGAACGCCAGCGCGGCGCCGGCGGCCAGCGCCAGCGCGATCAGCGCCAGCGCGGCGGTGCGGAAAACTCGGAATGTCATTGCGGTCTTTCGTCAGCGGGCGGATCCGGCCGGTGCGGCGCGGTTTCGGACTCGATCCAGCGCAGATAGCGGTCCAGCCCGGAATCGGCTTGGACCACGAGGATCTCGGGGAGTTCATACGGATGCTGCGCAAGGATATGCGCTTCCACCGCCCGATGGTGCGCGGCCCGGGTCTTGATGAGCAGCTGCACCTCGCAGGCGCGCTCGATTCGCCCCTGCCAGCGGTACACCGACTCCACGCCCGGGAGGAGGTTCACGCAGGCCGCCAGCCGCGCCTCCACCAGCGATGCCGCCAGCGCGCGAGCGGAGTCGAGGTCGGGGCAGGTGCAAAGGAGAATGGCTGGGGCCATGGGGAGTTCCGTGGTGGTGGGGCCCGCCATGGCTCGAACATCGAACCAGTAAATGAAGAGTCCGCGCTTCGACGGTTTGAACCATGGGTTCGCAACGATGCCGGAGTGTACCCGTTGCGACTGCAAACCACGACGCCCGCGCGACGCCCGCGCGAGGCGGTGGCGGGGAACGGTGGCTGCGCAGGTTTCCTGGTCGCCTTGCGCTTGATGCGTGCCGTCCCATGTGGATGCGCCGCAGGATCAGCGCCGTCCGATGCGGTTGTCCTGAAGGATCGCCGTCGTGCTGTCCGCGATGAAGGCAATCTGCCGTCCCAGTCGTTCCACGCGAGCGCCGGAATCGCGGCTATGGATCGCAGGCCTTCACGACCACGGCCGCGGCCTTTGTCAGCGCCTCTTCGCTGCCGAACTCGAGCATGGCCAGTTGCGCCTCGTGCTCGGCGAACCTTGCCCGTTCGCAATGGCCGGGCGGAAATTCCCTCTCGTACACCGGTCGCGCCAAGGCCAGGTATCGGCTGGCGCGTTCCGCATCGCGGTCACGCAATGCGATTTCGGCCAGCAACAGATCGAGCTCCGCG
Organism: Flavobacteriales bacterium; assembly: GCA_008016945.1. Next base: position 16,181 of record SSGN01000138.1, on the reverse strand, counting down.
CGGCGCATCGGCAGGAACTCGGTCGGGTTTTCGTCCTGCGCGAGGCGGGATTGGGCGAAGCCACGCCGTGCCTCGTCGATCCGATGTGCCCGCAGCGCAGCCCAGCCGTACTGCCGCCAGTAGTTTTCGCGCTGGTGCGGATTCATCGATTTGCCTTGCGGGTCGATCGAGTGTGCAAGGCCGAACAATTCCTGCGCCTGGCCGTGCTTGCCCACGCCCGACAGTGCACCTGCGGCGCTGGCCACGGCGTCGAGGGCAATGCCGTGTGAGGCCTGCGGGGAGACGGCCAGTTGCCTGATCCGTCGCACGGTGGCTTCCAAACCGGCGATCTGGTCAGGTCCATCCTGGGCCAATGCCAGCAATTTGAGCAGGGCAAGCTCGTGATCTGGCGTGACCGTCGAATCTTGTCGCATAGCCGAATGCGCGGCCAGAAGGACAGGCTCGGCATCGCGGAATCGACCGAAGTTCATCAAACCATGGCCGATGCCGCTCAGGGTCTCGTGCAGCAAGCGCGGGTCGTCGGCATGGTCGCGTTGCAGGCGTGCTGCGATGCCGTTCAGCCAGTCGCTCACCGATGGCTCGCTGCCGGAAAAATACCCCGGATTGGCGCTGCCGATCACGGTCAGCAGCACATCGAAGTTGGTGCGCGCCTCCAGCGCGTTGGCCTGCGCGATACGCGCTTCACGCCAAACGAAAAACAAGCCCAACGCGAGCGCCAGCGTCACGGTGCCTGACAGCGCCAAAGGCCAGCGCCACTGCCACAGCGTCTTTCGCAGGCGCTCGCGGCGACTGCCGATGCCGCTGCGCAACGGCCGCCGGAACAGCCAGTCCGAAAGATCGTCGGTCATCATGACGACGCTGGCATACCGTTCGGTCGGCGCAGGTGCCGTGGCCTTGGACAGAATGCGGCCGAGGTCGCCCCGCATCATCCCGGAAGAGGTCCATGACGGTCTTTTTTTGCCTTTCACGCCGATGCAATCGGGTGATGCAACGATCAGTTCGCGCAGCACGACGCCAAGCTGATAGATATCGGTTGCGGTGGTGATGGGGCCGCCGTTCCGCTGCTCGGGCGCGGCATAGGCAGGTGTCATCGCGGCCACGGTGCGGGTTTGGCTGGTGTCCTGCGCATCAATCAGGCGCGCGACGCCGAAGTCCAGCAATTTCGGCCGACCGTCGGCGTCCACCTGGATGTTCGCCGGCTTGAGATCGCTGTGCACGACCAGATTGCGATGCGCAAACTGCACTGCATCGCACACCGGCAGGAACAGCCGCACGCGTGCCGCCGAATCGAGGCCGTGCGTGTCGCACCAGTGGGTGATGCGGTCGCCCGGCACATATTCCATCGCCAGCCATGGGCGCCCGTCCGGCCCGACGCCGCCATCGACGAGGTGTGCGATGTTCGGATGACTCAAGCGGGCGAGGATCTGGCGCTCGCGCATGAACCGGCGTGCGAGGTCGGACGTGAGTGCGGTGTCACGCACGCGCTTGATTGCGACCTGCTGCACGAAGTCGCCTTCGACCCGTTCCGCCAGCCAGACCTCGCCCATGCCGCCGCGACCAATGCCATGCAGCAGGCGGAATGGACCCAGGCGCGTCGGTGGCGCCGGCTCCGGTGCTGCCAACAGATCGGTTTCGTCCAGGTGTTCGAGCAGTGCACGAAGTTCCCGTGCATTGGCTGGATCGACTTCCTCTTCGGCCTGCAACGCACGCTCGCGTTGCGACAGATCCACTCCCATCAGGCGATGAAAGGCCTCGCGCATGCGAGCGAATTGCTCAGTGCCAGCGATGACATCGAGTCCAGGCACGCTGGAACGTGCGGGATCCGCATCCACGCCCGACATCACCTTCAGGCCTCCATGCGCTGGCGCAGCCAGGCGCGTGCAAACGCCCAGTCGCGGTACACGGTGCGTTCGTCGATTTCGAGCAGGGCGGCGACTTCACTCACCTCCAACCCGACGAAGTAGCGCAATTCGACGATCTGGGCCACGCGCGGGTCGAGATTGGCCAAGGACGTCAGTGCCTCATCCAGCGCAGGCAGGAGGGTGTCTGCCTCGATCGGCAGGGCCAGAACTTCCAGAAAATCCGCCCGCTGCCACTGGCCGGCACCGCGCTTCTCGCGCTGTTGGGCACGGGCGCGGTCGATCAGGGTCTGGCGCATCAATTTCGCCGCGGTCGTGAACAGGTGCTTGCGGCTCACCAGATCGACCTTGCCGGCGCCCAGCAGCCGAGCGAACACCTCGTTCACCAGCGCAGTGGGCTGCAAGGTCTCGTGGTTGCGGTGGCCGCGCAGCTCATGCGCCGCAAGTTGCCGCAACTCGGCGTACACCCGGGGCAGCAATGCATCGAGCGCCGCCGATTCGCCCGCGTGCCAGCGGCGCAGCAACTGGGTGACCTCATCGGCGGAGTCGTTCATCGGACGGGCGGACGTGCGGATGGAACGGAGTCTAGCGGATCGAATTCGGCCGGCGCTGTCAGGTCGCCGTCTCGGGGATGTCAGGTTGCAGGAGAGATGACGTATGTCCTCACAAGCCCCGCTGGAGAAACTTGCGATGTTTGCACGCCTTGCGTTGGTACTGCTGCCGCTTTTCCTCATGCTCGCTCCGGTCGCGCAAGCCGACAATGCCGTAGTCGGCAATGGCACTGGCGCCAGTTGCAACGAAGCGGCGCTGGATGCGGCGATAGCGCAACTGGTGCCGGGTGCAACCGCGCCCGGCGGCACGATCACCTTCGATTGCGGTGAATTCGATGTCGTCATACCGGTCACCAGCCCCAAGAGTCTGGGATTCGGCTACGGAGCCGTCATCGATGCATCCACGGCGGGTGCCACCATCACGCTCGATGCCGGCGATGCCAGCCAACACTTCCTGATCACAGGCGCAGACAGCAGGGTTGAGCTGCGTGGCCTGGTCCTGCTGCGCGGATTCGCCAGCGCAGGCTACGGTGGATCGATCAATGTCGGAACTGGCACCAATCTGCTGCTCGATGGCGTTCATTTCGGTGGCAATCGAGCCACCTTGTCCGGCGGGGCGCTGCACACCGAGGCCGGCAGTGCAGTCGTGGCGCAGGGCACCCGGTTCCTCGGCAACAGCGCTGCCAATGGCGGCGCGATTGCAGCCAACGGCGCGCTCGAGTTCACCGACGTGCTTATCCAGAACAACATGGCCAACGGAGAAGGCGGCGGGATTCAGGCGTATTTCAACCAGACGACACTGCTGCGCACCACGCTCGACGGCAATCGTGCGCGCCATGGTGGCGGTCTGCTGCAGCGTGGGGGCGAACTGGAAATCACGGACAGCGAAATCGTGTCCAACCTTGCCACCCAGTTCGCCGACGGCGATGGAGGTGGGCTGCATTTGCAAGAGGGCGCCGATTTCACCGGAACCAACCTGAGACTGGCCCAGAACCACGCCGCCGATCTTGGCGGCGGCATTTATCTGGGCGGTGAAGTTGGCGGCGGAGCGGTGCCGCGCAGCCTCGGCATCGCGGCGCGGCTGCTGAACAGCCGGATTCAACAGAACACGGCGCACAACGGTGGAGGTGTCTACGTTTTCGGGCTGCCCCCGACTTCCGGCGGCCGCTTCGCGATGCTGCACGTGGAAAACACGCGTTTGATCAACAACACCGCCTTCCTTGGAGGCGGTGTCTACAGTCGCGGCATCTTCAGCGCCTATCGCTCGGTGATCGAGAACAACGTCGCCAACTCTTTCGCCGCAGGTTTCGGCAGTGGCGGGGGGCTGTTCCTGGAATCGAACTTCGACGACACCAGCCCATTCTCCCCGGATCAGTACACCTATCTGGAAGACACGCAAATTCGCGGAAACCAGGCGGGCCATGGCGGCGGACTTTTTGCCAGCGATCATGCGCTGTACCTTGCCGGCAGCAGTTTTGTCCAGAACGTTGCGGAAAACGGTGGCGGCGCCTGGGTGCAAGGGCTGAATGCGCTGCTGCCGATGGCCCGCGCCGCCTTCGTGCGCAATCGCGGTTCGCGCGGTGCGGGGTTGGCCTTGTCGCTGTACCACCAGATGTCGCTGCAGTTCCTGACGTTTTCGGCCAACCGCCTGGAGCAGGGCAGTGGTGTGAAGGGGCGCGATCTGTGGATCCAGGCGAATGGCACGGTGCCCATGGAGGTGGAACTGCGGCACGTCACAGCGTTCAATCCCGACTTGCGTCACGGCGCCACCGTGCATGCGGAAGCCGGCGTCGTCGTGCGCTACGGCAACAGCATTCTGTTCGGCGGGTCGGCGTTCGATGGCATCGCATCCTGTGCCGGCGCGGGCAGTTTCGCAACCGACGGCGGCAACATCGTCGGAATCGGCTGTCCGTTCATGCCGCCGCAGGATGTCACGCACGACAGCATCGCAGCGCTGGCCCTGGGAGCACTGGTGGAAGTCGGTGCAGCGCATTATCACTTGCCGCTGGCCAGCAGTCCCGTGGTGGATTTCTCGCCATGCTCGCTTCTGCCAGGGCCCGACCAGCGCGGTCAGCCGCTCAACCAGGACGGCAACGGTGACGGCGTGGCGAGTTGCGATGCGGGCGCGGTCGAGCGTCAGCCTGTGGAAGCCGAGCCGATCCTGTTCCGTGACGGATTCGAAGGCTGAACAGGATTCCTGCTTCGCATCGACGCGCGGCGGTCGGTTCGCTTTCGCCAACAGTGACCTGTCAGGTTCGGGCGGTGACAGCGTATGTGCATGGAGAACTCCTTTGCCGAATCCGCGGGGCCAGCCATGATCGCCACTGTCCGATTCCTGCTTTCGTGTGCCGCCATTGCGGTCGCGCCTGTCCACGCAACGGATATCTTCGTTTCCAGAGCCGGTAGCGACACCACCGGCAACGGCAGTGCCGCAGCGCCGTATCGCACCCTCGCGCACACGCTCGATCCGGCCAACGGCATCGTCGCGGCAGGCGACACGGTCACCATCCGCGGTCCTGCCGGAAGCAACCTCTACGAAGAATGCGAAGTGCGGTTGCGCGTTCGCCTGACCCTGCGCTCGCCTCCCGGCGAGCGTGCCCACATCCATTGCGATATCGCCAACGTCGATACGGTGGCGGTGCAGATCGATCCGGAGGCGTCCGGATCGCGCTTGTCCAACCTGGAGATCAGCGGCGGCTACTACTACGGCGTGTTCCTTCAGACCGATTGGGAGCAAGGCGGCAACGAGGCCGGTCACGGACCGCTGGATGTCGTGCTGGAAGACCTGCACATCCACGATACGGGACGCGACGCAATCAAGATCACGCCGCACAGTGATCGCGCCATCATCCGCCGCAGCTTGATCGAACGCAGCGGCGCGATCTACCCACCCGGCACGCCGACGGACGAGAAGAACGCCGAAGGCATCGACAACGTCAACGGCTCCGGCATGGTGGTCGAGGACAGCACCATGCGCGACACCGCGACCACCGGACTGTACTTCAAGGGTGGCGCGGCCAACGTGCTGATCCAGCGCAACCGGATCGAGAGCGCAGGCGCGGCGGGAATCCTGGTCGGTTTCGACACCAGCCCGGAGTTCTTCGACCTCGATGACAACCCCGGCTGGTACGAAGCACTCAATGCCACGGTCAAGAACAACATCGTGATCGGCGCGAACTGGGCCGGCATCGGCCTGTACGCATCGAAGGATGCATTGGTCGCCAACAACACGGTAGTCGACACCGCACGCGCGATCCAGGCCGGCATCTACTTCGGCGTGACCCTGCAGGACTATGACCCGAACGCCGGACGCCCGCCCAACACCAACCCGCGCATCGTCAACAACCTCGTCGTGCAGGACGGTGGCGACTGCGCAGGCATCCGCTGGGCCGACGGGATCGAACCCGGTGGCCTGCATGGCTTGATCGGACCCGCCGGCATGGACTTCAACGCCTTCCACAACCGCGCTGGCGCATGCGTGTTCTTCGATTCGCGACCGGGCAGCGCATTGGGAAGCGGCGGCTTTTCCGAGTGGCAGGCCGGTGTTGGCTCGGACGCGCACAGCTTCGAGACACCCATCACCGTTCAGGCGGACGGCCACCTGCTCCCCGGCAGTGCCGCCATCGATGCAGGCACCGCACTCGCGCAGGTCAGCGACGACATCGATCGCCAGCCGCGCACTGCGCCACTGGACATCGGTGCGGACGAAGCGGGCGATGGCACGCTGTTCCTCGATGGGTTCGAGAGCTTGCCCTGAAAGATAGCCATTGATCTTTCTGGATCCGGGCGAGGCTGCCCTACCTTCGGGCGATTCCGGTGCAAGGTGCGCGGGCTTCCTTTTCAATGCCTGCCTGCTGGATCGGCAAACCGGACATCACCCTGTAGCCAACGCCGGGCATGGTCGACCGGACGCAGGCTCCCGGGTCGTTTTCCATGGGTGAAGCATCCATTTGCAGCACCTCGGGCACCTGCGCAGACGGGAGCTGCGCAGGTGCGTGATGGGGCGAGTCTTCGCAGGTGCATCGAAAGAAGTCCGGGCCTGCGCGGACGCCGATGCGGCCTCATCGGATTTGCTGCATACGCTGAACGCCTGCTGCGGAGCGAGGCGTCATGCGAGCCGATTCATGTCGGCAGCCCTCACGGAATCGGCGCGGAAACGCCGGTGTATTTCCAGTGCTGGCGGGTGCCTTCGACGACATGCGCATAGGGCAGGCCGTCGGCTCCGATGTAATAGGTGCCCGAGGTGGTCATCGCCGCTCTGGCGGCCTTGCCGAACAATTTGATCTCCGGTGCATCCATCGAGTAGGTCCAAGCCGTGGTTGCCATGCCCGCGATGCTTTCGCTGCCGAGCTTGCGGCAATCGTGGAACTGCGTTTCGCCTGCACCGAAGGCTGTAGCCGCTGCCTGCCCGAGCTTGCCCGCGTTGGCGGGTATCTTCATCCAGTCACCTCCCTGGTTCATGTAGGTGGTTTCGCCGATGGCGATCAGTTCCAGGCGGGTGCCGTCCTCAAGTTCCGTGATTGAGTGAAAGGCCCGTTGCTGCAGGGCTTTGGCCGCTGCGGCTTCGATGGCATGGCAGGAAGGGTCGGAAGCATGGGCCAGTGTTGCGGACACGGTGAAGGCAGTGAACAGGCCGAGGAAAGCCCGAGTTTTCATGGAATCGCTCCGGTGGATGTGGTGGCTTTCCCGACACATACGCGGTTCACGATGAAAGCTGCCATTGTTCTGGCGGAGCAGGTTCCGGCGTTTCCCTGCGCAAGGTGGCGAAACGAGCGGCGCTGAGCAGACGCTTCGCACCTGCATGCGGTTTGCGGCGATACTGAGGCCATGGACGAGCTTTCAGATCCAGCCCTGTACCAAAGACTCTACGAGCAGCTGCGCACGCTCGCCCACCGCGAGCGTCGACGCAACGGTGCCTCCCCCACGCTCAATACCACTGCCCTGGTGCACGAGACGTATCTGAACCTGCGTCAGCAGGGTCATGCCGAGCCGCGCGACTTCCACGCCTATGCGGCTCGGGCGATGCGCAACCTGCTGGTGGACGAAGCGCGCAAGCGTGCCCGCCCCAAGCACGGCGGGGACTGGCAACGGGACGATTTGGACTCGGCGCTGGATGAGGCTCAGGTGCGCGAATCCCGGCGCACGCTCGATCTGGACGAAGCCCTCACTGCGCTGGCGAAAGTCGATCCGCGCGCGGCGCGCGTGGTCGAGCTGCACTATTTTGCGGGAATGGAACTCGTTGATATCGCGCGGCAGTTGTCGCTCTCCGATCGCACCGTGCAGCGCGACTGGCGTGCGGCGAAGGCGTGGTTGAAGCGGGAACTGGAGAGCGACTGACGCCATCTTTCCGCGTCCATGTCGGGTCTGTCCCTGATTCCTCGTCAAACCCTGCAACCCACCCATGAGGTTGCACGCATGTCCTTCTCCACCCGGCGGGCTTTCGCCTGCGCCATCTGCCTTTTCGCCAGCGCCGCCGCCCATGCGTTCAGCGTCGGCAACGATGCCGCCTGTACCCACACCTCCATCCAGGCCGCGATCGATGCCGCCAAGGCATTGGGTGACACGGCCATCCACACCATCATCGTGGCGAACAATGCCAGCTACACCGGGCAGGCCCTGGTGGCCGATGGCGTGAGCCTTTCCATCGAAGGCGGCTTTGCCGATTGCAGCGCCCCGTCGCCGAATGCGCCACCCACGGAAATCCTGGGTGCGGGCAACGGCGGATTTCCGGTCCTGGTGGCGCAGAACTTCTCCACCGACCCACCCCGCGTGGTGAAGCTCAGCAATCTGGTGCTCGCCTTCGGCGGCAGCACCGACTCCACGGGTGGCGGAATGCGGGTGCAGGGCCATGTGCAGGTCGAGTTGGCGGGGGTGCGAGTCCGCCAGAATCAGGCCGCCCAGGGCGGCGGGATTTCCGTGTTCGGGTACGACTCGAACCATCCTGCGCTGTTGCGCGTGGGCGCGAGCGCGAATCGCATCAGCGTCATCGATCAGAACCATGCGCCGACTGGCGCAGGCGGCGGCGTGTTCGTTGGCGGCAACGCCCAGGCGCTGTTCGGTCGCAATGCGGTCGCGATTGCCGACAACCAGGCCAATTCCGGCGGTGGACTCTACGTCGCCGGTTCGGGCCAGGCACAGCTGAACGTGAGCACGGGCACGGTCTTGCCACCGGCGCCAGGGCTGGAACGCAATCGGGCCGTTATGGGCGGCGGCGTTTTCGTGGACAACGGCGGATTTCTGTCCGTGGATCCGGGCTACACCATCGCCCACAATCAGGCGTCGGCCGATGGCGGCGGCATCGCGGCCTATGGCGCTACGGCACAGGTGTACCTGTTCGCGACGAAGGTGCACGGCAATCGCGCCGACAGCGATGGCAACACGGTCGGCTGCGGCGGTGGCGTGTACGCCGACAGCGGAGCGGCCATCACGATGTTCGGTGATCTCCCCGCGCCCGTCTGCTCGCCGACGGAAGCCTGCTCGCGGCTCGACGACAACGATGCCACGCAGGGCGGCGGCATGTGCGCGACGTTCGGTGCCAAGGTGCTGCTGCTAGGAACCCAGGCCAAAGGCAATGCCGCACAGGTCGGCGCGGCCGTGTACGGCTATGCGGCGGAGCGGGTGGAGCTGGATTCGGTGCTGATCGCCGATTCCCACGATCGCGGCAACTTCGGCACCGTCTATCTGGGTCAGGGCTCGCATTTCTTTGCCAGCGGCCTCACCCTCGCCGCCAGCGTGGGCGGCAACTCACTGATGCAGATGGGCGGTGCCAGCACGGCGAGCCTGCTGTATTCCATCCTCTACCAGCCCGGTTACTCGGTGCTGTTCAAGGACGCGGCCTCCACCGTGACGGCGGCCTGCGTGCTCGCGCATGAGGTGTTCCCCTCCGCTGGCGACGTGCGCGTGGGCGATCCTGCCTTCGTCAATCCCGGTCTGGGTGACTACACCTTGCAACCGGCGAGCCCTGCCGTGGATGCCTGCGCCGACATCGTGGAGCGGGAACTCGATGCCCATGCCCAGCCGCGCGGGGTGGACTTGCTGGATGTCCCCGATCAGGATGGCCCGTACGACATCGGAGCGTTCGAATTGCAGGCATCTTCACAGGGGGTTTTTGCCAATGGTTTCGAATAGCCAGGATGCCAACCCCGCGCGCCAGCCCGCCGGCCGTTCCGCGAACTATGCGCGCCTGCGCGAGCTGTTCGATGCCTGCGTTGACCTGCCTGAAGGTGATCGCCTGGCCTTCATCGAGCGCAACGTCACCGACGAAGCGATGCGCGTGGAATTGGCATTGATGCTGGCGCAGGACGAAAGTCCCGCCAACCCTTTCGCCACCGCGCCGCTGCAGAAGCTCGGCGATCTCATGGACGATGGCATCGCCGCCTTGCCCGATCTCATCGGCAGCCATTGCGGGCCGTTCAGGCTCATGCGACTGATCGGCAGCGGCGGACAGGGCGCGGTGTATCTGGGCGAGCGCGACGATGGGGAGTTCGTGCAGCAGGCCGCGGTGAAACTGCTGCGCGAGGCGATCCTGGATGCGGCCGACCTGCGCCGCTTCCGGCGCGAGCGCGACATTCTCGGGCGCTTCGCTCACGCGGGAGTCGCGCGTCTGATCGATGCCGGACTGGGTGAGCTGGGCCTGCCGTATCTGGCGATGGAATACGTCGACGGGCAGACACTGGATTGCTGGTGCACGCAGCGCAATGCAAACCGTGCGCTGCGCCTCAAGCTGTTCGCGCAACTTTGCGAAGTGATCGCTGCCGCGCATCGTCAGTTGATCGTGCATCGGGACATCAAGCCATCGAACGTGCTCGTGGACCACGAAGGCAACGTCAAGGTGCTGGATTTCGGCATCGCGCGCCTCATCGACGACGACGCCGCAAACCGCACCGATGCGCTGATGCTCACGCCCGGCTATGGCGCGCCGGAACAGCGCAGAGGCGACATGCCCACGCCGGCCAGCGACGTATTCGCGCTGGGTGTGCTGCTGCGCGAGCTCATCGCCGCCCAATCGCCACCCTGCAAGCCAGGCGACACCTGGCCACCCTGGCCAGACGACGTGCCGAACGAATTGCGCTGGGTGTTCGACCGCTGCTGCGTGGAGGAAGCGGTCGAACGCTATCGCGACGCCGCCGAGCTGCTCGAAGACATCGAGAACTACCGCGCCCTGCGTCCGCTGCGCGCGCATCCGCCTTCGAACTGGTATCGCGCGCGCAAGTTCGTTGCGCGGCATCGCGGCGGCGTCACCCTCACCGCCCTGCTGCTGCTCACCACGCTGGTCGGTTTTGGCCTGAGCTTGTGGCAGACGCACGTGGCGAATCAGGAAAGCGCACGCGCCACGGCCGAAGCCCGTCGCGCACGCGCCACCTCCGAATTCCTGATCGGCCTGTTTCGCACCGCGCAGGATGGCTTGGCGGAGGATGAGAAACCCACGGTGGACGTGCTGGTCCAGGTCGCGGCGAAGAAGCTGGAACAGGACACGAAACTTCCCCCCGCCACACGCGCGGAATTCATTGTCACGCTGGCGAACGTGGCTCGCCACGGCAGCGACCCGGACAGTGCCCTGGCCCTGTTCGAGCGCGCCTTCGCGCTGCGCGCCGATCAACCGCCCACGCGCCAGAGCCTGCGCGACGAAGCCTTGCGCGCCCAGACCCTTTCCCGATTGGGGCGTGGCGCCGAGGCAGTGAAGGTGCTGGCGCCGCGCATGGCTGCGATCCGTGCCGAAGCCGACGCCACGGCCGTCGTCGGGCTATGGACCTACGCCGATGCCCTGGGCGAAATCGGTCGGATGGATGAGTACGTGCAGGGGTTGAAGGAAGCCTACAACCTCGCCGTGCAGGTGCATGGCGTCGATGCGGAGGAAACCCTGACGCTGCAATCCTCCTATGCCATTGCGCTGTACGCGACGGGCGACTCGCGTCAGGCCGCCGACAATTACACCGACATGCTGCAGCGCTGGCGCGCGGCGGGCCTTCCGAAGCAGCGCGACTACGCCATCTCGCTCGCCAATCTGGGCGCCATCGACTTCGACCTCGGCGAACTGGATGCGGCAGAAACCCTCCTGCGCGAAGCGGTCGAACTGGAACACGGTCTGCACAAGCCCGGTCATCCCAACATCGCCATCCTGTCGAGGGTGCTCGGTCAGGTCCTCGTCGGACGCGGCAAGTTCAGCGAAGCCGAACCCATCCTGCAAGAGGCCTACGCGCAGCTCGATGCCGTCTTCGGCCCGGCCCACCATGAAACGCTGGAAACCAACAAGTCTTTGGCCGAGCTGGATCTGGAGCAACACCACGTCGATGCGGCCGTGGCGCGCCTGCAGTCGATGCGCGAAACCTGCGCCGCCATCACCGACGGCACCGCCGGCACGCAGTGCAAACAGACCAAGGAATTGCTTGAGCGCGCCAAAACGGAGTCGAGAACCGGGTCGGCAAAGCCGAAACCCGCTTGAGCCTTGAGGCCAGCGCCTGAAGCGCCGTCGGGGCGGGCAGAACGCCTCGACGCTGCGGGAATTGACCCGGCCTTCGGGGTGCAAGGGCGTTGCTGTTGCGCGGGGTTGCGCGGCGAAGAGCCCGCCCATCGGATGGCATGTCGGGTCGGCTCGCGAAAACACGTCAAACCTCGCGAAGGCCAGTCTTTCGCTGGTCATTGCCGCGAGCCGTGTCATGCATTCTCACCTCACCCGACTTCTCGCTGTCCTGGCATTGATCGCGGCACCGGCCCTTCATGCCGCCGAGATCACCCTGCGCGTCGGCCCGGTCGGGCCGATCGGAAGCTGCACGCATGCCACCATTCAAGCCGCGCTGGCCGCTGCGTCTTCGTCGCCGGGCGACATCACCACCATCCTGATTTCCGGCAACGCCACCTACACCGAAAACCTGGACATCTCCAACAAGATCGTCCGCCTGGTGGGAGCGTTGCCATGCGACAGCATCGGCATCCCGTGGACGGTTCCGGTACTGAACGGTGCGGGCGGCGCGCGGCGCAGCATCCTCAATGTCAACGGCAGCCCGGCCGATATCCGGCTGGAGAACCTGGAGTTCCGCAACGGCGACGAGCTGCTCGACAACGAAAGCTATGGCGGCGCGCTGGATATCAGCGCAGGTCCGCATCTGGTCGTGATCCAGAACGTCCGTTTCGTCAACAATTCGGCAGGTTACGGCGGCGCCATCAGCGTGCGTGGCCCGCAGCTGCCCGATGGCAGCGGTGGGCCCACCAGTTCGTTGTACCTGCTCGACAACGTGGTGGTTTCCGACAATCGCGGTGCCTACGGCGGCGGCGGCTTGTTTTGCCACGCGGCGTTCCTGACCGTGCAGGGCACCGGCAGCACGTTCTGGCAGAACCAGGCCGGCGGCGCGGTGGAAAGCGGAAGCACGCCCCCTGCCGGTGGCGCCTACGGCGGTGGTGTGCTCGGGTGGCATTGTGACGCCACCCTGGCGGCAGGCCCGCTGCCAGCCGTTTTTGGCAACATCGCCAGTGGCCCGGGCGGCGGTCTTGCCATGATCTATGGCACCTCGCGCCTTGCCGTGGGCAATCTCACGCCCACCATGCCCACGCGCATCACGGGCAACAGCACGGATCGATTCGGCGGCGGCATGACGCTGGAGAAGGCCGCGCAAGCAACGCTCTACGACAGCATCGTTGCGGACAATTCCGCCAGACAGGGCGGCGGCGCGGTGGCCCTGTACGTGGAGAGCGATGAAGGCCGTTTCACCGCCACCTCCGACTTCGCCGAACAGGAAGGACGCAAACGCTGCTCGCGCACGATCGAATGCAACCTCATTGCCAACAACCTTGCCTACGACGGCAGCCAGGCCAAGCCCGGCGCCGCGATCCGCGCGTCGCGCGACGACGATGGTGGCGATCTTTCCGTCTTCCTGCGCGGCACGCGCCTGACGGGCAATGCCGGCGCCACGCTGTTCCAGTTTGTAGACGATATAACTCCGGGCCTGTCGTATGTCCTGTCGGAGGGCGTTCTGTTTGATCACAACGACCTCACCGGCATGCTGTTTGATGGCTGCCACTTCCGCTCGACCTGCCACTTCGCCGCCGTCACCATTGCCGACAACCTCATCGGAGCCACTGCCGTACTGTGGGGCAGCAACGGAACCCTGGGGAGTTTTTCTCTCAAGCGCAGCCTCGTGCATCAGCCCGGCAAGCGCGTGGTAATGGGAAACACCCTGGGCGATGTGGTGCGCTACAGCGTCGTCAACGATCTCAGCGGCATCAACACGGTGACCGAGGGCGGCCTGCCGGTGAACATCGTCGGCACGCCGGTGTTCGCCGATGCGAACAATGGCAAGTACTACCTTGCCGGCGGCGCGGGCCGTGACTTCGCGCCCTATACCGCCAGCGACCCGACCCGCGATCGCGGCAACCGCAACATCGACATCCCCGCCGTGCCCAACACCTTCGGCATCCAGGACGCCGGCGCCCTGGAAACCCCCGTCGCCGCACCCGTCCTCTACGATGTGAACCCGCCGGATGGCCATGTCGGCGTGCCCTATCCCGACTATGTCCTGCAATCCAACGGGCAGGGCGGCGCGGTGGTGTTCACCGCCACCGGGCTGCCGCCCGGATTGAGCCTTGATCCCGACACGGCCGTCCTTTCCGGTACGCCACCCCTGGGCAGCGAGGGCACCTATGGCGTGACGTTCCGCATCACCAATGGCCTTGGTCAGTACACCGAGGTCACCGCCTCCCTTCCCATTCACGCTGGAGAAACGCCCCTGTTCAAGGATGGGTTTGAAGGACCGTAGCGCCTGCTCGGTGCAAGCAGGGGCTGGCATCCGAAGGATGGATGGGGTTTCGATCCGGCCTGAGAACCTGATCCGTGTCAGGTCTCCGCGCAGACGACGTATTGAATGGGGAAGCAGTGGCATCGGATCGCCACGTCAAGGAGGCTTCCCCATGTTTCGTTCGTGTCTTCTCGTCCTCGCCACGCTGACGCTGGCTGCCAGTGCGCAGGCGGCCACGTTCATCGTCGACACCACGTCCGATGCAATGCTTGCCGACTGCGACGATGGCGTCGCCGCGGATTGTTCGCTGCGGGGTGCCATCGCCCTTGCCAGCGCCAACCCCGATGCGGACACCGTCGCATTCGACATTCCGTCCTCCGATCCGGGCTACATCAGCGCCACCGCGCACTGGCGCATCGAGGTGTCCAGCGGCGCATTTCCATTCATCCAGTACCCGCTCACCATCGACGGGTACACCCAGGCGGGCGCCACCGCCAACACGCAGGCGCCGGACGAGGGCGGCAGCAATGCGGTGCTCAAGATCGAATTCTCCGGCGCCAATGCCTGGAGCAATGGATTGCATGGCTCGCAAATGACGGTGCGCGGCTTGGCGATCAACCGCTTCCGCGGCGGCAATCTGAATCTGGCCGGTCCGGGTCCGCACCGCATCGAAGGCTGCTTCATCGGAACCGGCATCACCGGCATGACGGCGCCGGGAGACAATGCGAGCAATATCGGCATCAGGGTGTCCTCCGGCAATGTCGTGGTGGGCGGCGATACCCCGGGCGCGCGCAATGTGATCTCCGGAAACAGCTACATCGGGATATCGGATTCCGGCGGCACCAGTTCTCCGCCCAACACCTATCAGGGCAACATCCTTGGTTTGGCGGCCGACGGCAGCAGCCTGATAGCGGGGCGTCAGGATTTCGGCATCTACGCGAGCGATGCGCCGCAGGGATCGCTGATCGGCGGCACCTCCATCGCGGAGCGCAACCTTTTCGGCGGCCATGGCTTCAGTGCGATCACGATCACCGGCAATCCGCTCAATCCCCCCGTGGCACCACCGCCCACGCGCATCCTGGGCAACTTCATCGGCACCGACTGGAGCGGTGAGCTGCCGCGTGGCAATGGCCTCAATCCCGCTTCGCCATCGCAGCCGTATCCCAGCGTCCTGGTGGGTCGACTGTATCGCTGTGGCGCCTCGATCGGTGGTGATGCGCCCGGCGAGGGCAATCTGATCGCGCACGGCGGGCAGGCGGGGGTTGCGGTCGGCGGCTGTCACGGCGCATCGATCCTCGGCAACGCCTTCGTGAAGAATCGCGGGATACCGATTGACCTGGCCGGCAGCAGCAATTTCGATGGCCTGACACCCAACGATGCGGATGATGCGGACGGCACCGAAGGGAGCGATCCGCAATGGTTGTATCGAGGCAACCGCTACCAGAACCGTGCGGTCATCGACAGCATGGTCCATGTTGCGGGCGGTGCCACCATCGAGCTCACCTATCACGTCGACACGGCCATCGAACACGCGGCCTATCCGTTGCGCATCGACATCATGCGCGGTCGTGGTGGCCAGCCCGAGGCGCTGGTGGCAATCGACCTGTACGAAGCAGGCGATGCGCAGCAGCCCAGGGTGGTGAGCTTTCCCGCCGTTGCCCTGCAAGGCCAGCCGCTGATCCTGGGCGTGACCGATGCCGACGGCAACAGCAGCGAATTCGAATCCGAGATCCTGTTCAGCGACGGATTCGAGGTGATTCCCTGAGACCTTGCCGGCAAGGAAAAAAACCACGCAAGCTGATGCAGCCACGGCACGGGCAGGTCAAATTCGGTCGAATTGGCGCTTCCCATCTGTGCACCTGATTAGCCCTGAGTCTCAGCTGTAAAGCTCCCTCTCCCCCATGCAAATGGGGGAGAGGGTTGGGGTGAGGGGGCTTTCGGAGCCGTTCCGCGAAGACCGCAATAGCGCCTCCCAGCGCGTACCCCCTCACCCTAGCCCTCTCCCCCGCCCATTGGCGGGGGAGAGGGGACTCGCCCCTCTG
>SSGN01000101.1 GCA_008016945.1 Flavobacteriales bacterium | reverse complement strand
CTTCCGTATCGGCCTGTGCAAGGATGGTCGCGCACCTTTGGCCATATCCGGTGTTACGCGGTCGTTGAGGGAGACACGGTGTATGCGCGGTCGGATCCGGGAGGGAGGAAGTGAAGAAGTGAAGAGGTGAAGAAGAGAAGAAGAGAAAGAGGTGAAGAAGAGAAAGAGGTGAAGAAGAGAAGAAGAGAAGGAGAGAAAGAGAGAAGAAGAGAAAAAGAAGATGGTCGCGGCTTCCGGTCTCTTTTACGGCATCACTTCGTTCCTTCACTTCCCCACTACCGAGTGGAACAGACCGCTTCTTCGTTGCCACCTCAGTAGCATGAAAGAACCCGGAAGCACAAGACCCGGCCAGGGCCGGGTCTCGCGTTCGAGGGCGATGGTTCACAGGCGAAGTCCCAAACCCACGGTGAGATAGGCGCCACGGCGGAAGGTCATGATGTCCTGGTCGCTCTTGTCGATGCGGCCATTGGCGTTGGAGTCCTGGATCATGCGCACGGGTTGGTTCAGGATGTCCTGTGCGGCCAGCTTCAGTTCCAACCGTTGGCCGATGCCTTTGGAGAGGGCGATGTCCACCACGTTGCGCGGCATCTCGTACACATCGGGCGTGCCGTAGGTGCCCACCGCGAATAGGCGTGGCCCGATCACATTGTACAACACGTTGTATTGCAGCTTGCGTTCGGTGTCCTGGAAGTAGAGGCCGGCGTTCAGCACGTAGGGCGATTGGCCCATGAGTGGACGTTCCTGGTCCTGTCCGGCGGCGCGGTGGCCCAGGGTCACGGTGGTGTGCACATAGGCGGCGTTGAACATGGCCCCCAGCTTGCTGAGGTAGCCCTCGGTGAACAGGGTGTTGAAGGAACGGCGCAGTTCTACTTCGGCGCCCAGGCTGGTGGCGGACACGGCATTGCCGAAGGTGAAGTTGCGGGTTCCGCCGGAGCCTGCGCCGGGCAGGAAGAACATCTCGATGGGGTCGATGAAGTGCTTGTGGAACACACCTACGCTGAAGAGCTCGCTGGCGCTCGGGTAGTGCTCGTACCGAAGGTCGATGTTCTGGATCCTGGCGGTCTTCAGGTCGGCGTTTCCGCGCAGCACGTTGTTCATGCTGAAGTCGTAGAACGCGAAAGGGGCGAGTTCCCGGAATTCCGGGCGGTTCACGGTGTTGGCGTAGGCGACGCGGAGCTGTGCCTTTTGGGTGAGCTGGTACGATGCATTGATCGAGGGGAGGATGCTGAGCACGGGGTTGTCCACGTTCACACGGGCACCACCCACGGTGGCGCTGCGCAGCTGTTGCGCGTTGTGCTCGGCGCGCACACCAGCGCTGACCATGTTGGAGCTCCCCAGTTTGGCGGATGCACCGGCGTAGCCTGCGACCAACAGGTTCGCGGCCGTATACCGGTCGCTGGGGTTGGTCCCTTCCTCGAGTTTGAAGCCGGTGGTGTTGTTGATGTTCTGCGCACTGAAGATGGTGCTGAGCGGGAGCAGGGTGAGGGTGTTGTCGAACAAGGTGCTGTTGGCCGCACGGAACGACATCCACCGCGCACTGAAGGTGCGGTCCTTCTGTTCCACGAAGGCGCCGGTGCGAAGGGTGATGCTGTTCTTTTCCCCGGCCAGCTTGTGTACGTAGTCCACCTTGCCGGTCATGGCGGTCTCGTTCATGGTGGAGAAGAAGCGGCCGGCATCGAGGGTGGCGGCACCCGGGGGGATCACCACGCGGAACGGCGTTTCGGCATCCTGGGTGTTGATGTCGCGTACGGTGCGTACGCGGCGGAAGTCCGGCTCCTTGCTCAAAGCGAGGGTGTATCCGGCGGTCCAGCTCAGTTGGTTCACATCCGGGGTCAGGTCGTGCTGGCCCTGCAGCTGTCCGCTGTAGATGGTGCGCTGTTGGTAGCGAAGGGCGTAGTTCTTCACCTCGAATCCTTCTTCGAGATTGCGCCCGGTGCGCAGGGTGGTCTGTTCGGTGCCTTGTTGTACGAAGAGGTTGCGGAGCTCGAGTTTGGTGCGCTTCCCGACCAGCACGTTGGTATTGTTCAACAGGCTCATCCGCACTTGGGCGATGTTCTCATGGTCGAGGTAGCGGTAGATGGTGTCGGCGCGTTGGGTGGTCTGGTCGAAGAGGTTGTAGTTGAGGTTCTCCATCACATAGCCGGTGCGGGTGTTGCTGTAGCTCAGGCTGGTGACGTTCCCGCCGGAAAGGTGCGCGCCATCCTTCCCGAATCGGCGGGCGAGGTACACGCTCAGGCGCGGGTCGGGCATGGCGGTGGTGGCCTGGGTGCTCCAGTTGTTGCGCAGGCTGCGTCCGGCCGCGGTGAGGCTTTCGGCTGGAAGATGGTGGAGGTTGCCGGGAAAGGCGTTCGGGAGCGTGCGTAGGCCATTGTCGAAGCCCAGGGCATCGGTGGCGCCCCGCTCGCTGCTGAAGAAGTCCTTGAAGGTGGTGCCGGTACGGAAAGACCCACTGAGGTCCACGCGGGTGGTGTTCTCCTCTGGGGCGTTCATGGTGTATAGCTTGATCACCCCGCCAGCGAACTCACCGACGAGTTCGGGAGCGCCGGTCTTGTACACCATGATCCGGTCCAGGGTGCCACTGGGCAGGATGTCGAAGCTGAAGGCGCGTTTATCCGGCTCCAGGCTGGGGGCGGGCACATCGTTCAGCAGCACGGTGTTGTAGCGATCGGCCAGGCCCCGGATCATCACGAACCGATCGCCCACCATGGTCACACCGGGGATCCGTTTCACCACGTCGCCCGCCGTGCGATCCTGGCTCTTGCCGATCTGCTCACGACCGATCCCGTTCACCACTTGCTCGCTCTTGCGCGTTTCCATCACCACGGCCCCTTCGGTCTCCGTGCGTTTGGTGCGGACCACTTCGAACTCCTTGATGTCCACGCCCTGCGTCCGGAGTTCGATATCCGCATAGGTGCGCTGGTCGGCCACCACCACCAGGGGGCGCTCCAGCGGGGCGTAGCCCACGGAGCTCACCAGCAGGGTGTGTGTACCGGATTCGGCCTGGAAGCTGAATTTGCCATCCAGGTCGGTGGTGGCACCGGTGGTCGTTCCTTTCAACACCACGTTCACGAAGGCCATGGGCTGTGAACGGCCATCTTCATGGCCGGTGATCGTGCCGCTTACGGTGCCTTTCTGTGCATCTGCGAAGGTGACGCACAGCAGGGCGGCGAGGAGGAGGAGGTTGCGGAACATCGCGGGTAACGAACGCACATCGGTTCGCGCCGCAAAATTCCTGGCAGCCTGTTACCTGTTCTTTGATCGGGGGTTACCGATCCGTTACGCGGAGATCTTTCCAGGTAACGTACGCTTCACACGACGTTCCAGGAACCACCAGGTCGGATGGTCCTTACGCCGTTGTGATCGTTGCCACATGGCCACCAGTTGATCCTGCAGGAAAGTGGTGGCCTCTTCGATGGAATCCACCACGGTGACGAATCGGAGCTCTTCGCGGCCGAGGGTGCCCTCTTCCACCATACGTTCGATCTGGGCCAGTGTCGGGGCCCAATAGTCGCGACCGTAGAGCAGGATCGGGAAGTCCTTCACCTTGCCGGTCTGGATCAGGGTGATGGTCTCGAAGAGTTCGTCGAGGGTGCCTGCGCCCCCGGGCATCACCACGAAGCAGATGCTGTACTTCACCAGCAACACCTTGCGTACGAAGAAGCGCTGGAAGGTGAGGCTGTCGTCGAGGTAGGGGTTGGCGTACTGTTCGGCGGGCAGCACGATGTTGCACCCCACGCTGCGGGCCCCCACATCGCGTGCGCCGCGGTTGGCGGCCTCCATGATCCCCGGCCCGCCACCGGTCATGATGGTGAAGCCCACGCGGCCCACGCGGCGAGCGAGGTCCCGGGCCACCTCGTAGTAGGGGTGGTCTTCCTTGAAGCGGGCGCTACCGAAGAAGGTGACGCATGGGCCGACGAAGTGCAGGCGACGGAATCCGTAGATGAATTCACGGGCGATGGAGAGGACGCTTTTGAACTCATTCCATCGGGAGCGTGGTCCGGCGAGGAAGCTCAGGTCGATGTGTCGTTCTGGGCGGTATTCGGCCATGGATGCGGTCGTGGTCAGAGTTTCACGAAACGGGCCACGGCACGTGTGCCGTGTTGGTCGGTGACATGCAGTTGGTAATGGCCGTTGGCGATGGTGCCCAGCGGCAGTACGGCACGGGGGCTGGCGCCCAGTACGCCTTGGCGCACCCGTTGTCCGCGTAGGTCGAGGATCTCGTAGCGCAGTGGGGCCTGGAGCGCCTCGGTGTTCACCGTCAGTTCCGTGGTGGCAGGGTTGGGCGCCACCGCGAGCAGGGGTCTGGTGGTGTTGTTGAGCGCGGTGGGGAAGTCCTGGATGAAGTTGGCCTCGAACAGCAGGGCGTAGGCGGCGAGGGTGTCCAGGAAGGTGGTGTTGGTGATCTGGTCGATCACCGCGTTCGGGGTCCAATGGCTGAACGCGTATCCTTCCTCGGCCACGGCTTCGATCCGCACGGGTACCCCATCGAAGTAGACCCCTTCCCACGGGTAGGTGTCGGGGTGCAGGGTGCTGATGCGGATGGAACCCGCCCCGGCCGGCACCACGTCAAGGGTGATGTCCACTTGGCGGGGCAGGGCGAAGTGGTTCTGGATATGGTCGCGCATCACCGGGGTGCGTTGTTCCAGGTCGTCCACGAAGGCGGCGTGGTTGGCATCGAACTGGGCGAGCAAGGCGGTGGTGTCGCTGCTGCTCCAGCGTTGGAACTGCCTGCCCATCTCCGGTCGTGTGAGGATGTAGGCTTGTTCCGCGATCGATACGATCCTGTCGTTCAGATAGGCGCTGTTCATCACATCGGCGAAGCGGTTGATGAAGTGGTCGTGGAAGCGCGGGTTCTCTACGCCGCGCTGCCAGATGCGTGTATAGGGCACGTCGTTGGGCTGGTTGGCGGTCCAGGTGATGGCGTTGAAGGTGTGGTCCGATTGGCCGTTGGGGGCCATGGCGAGCTCCAGGTCGATGGTGCAGAAGCGCCATTTGAACGCGGTGGTGTTGGATCGTTGGATCTTGATGTTGTTCACGGGCCAATCCTTGGTGCCCATCCATTGCTGGCCGATGATGTAGTCGGTGTACCATTCCAGGTCGAACCGCTCATTCGCCAGGTCCCAGAAGTCGGGTTGGCCGGGGTCGATCAGCAGGAATGCGGAAAGGTCCTGCCAGAAGGGATCCACCTGGCCTTCGGTGGGGCGCAGGACCGCCCCGTTCCATGCGCTCACCGAGAGCAGGTCCACGGAGTCGGCGTCGGCGTTCTCGAGGGTCCGGAAGTACTCGTCGTCGAATTTCTCACGCAGTTCGTACAGCCCGAAGTATTGGCCGTTGATGTACACCGTGGCGGGGGTCCATGCGGAGTAATAGCTTTTGGTGGCCCCGGCCATCATCTTCACTTGTGCGGCATCCTTGTGCGGAAGGATCTGGAACTGGTTGCTGCCGTTGCGCAGGTAGACGCGGCTATAGCGCGTGCGTGCGGGGCGGTCCGGGATCAGGGACGTGTTCACGCGGCCATCGCCCAGTGTGCTGTTGTCGAATTCGAGGCGGAAGGAGTGCTGGGGGAACCCCCGGCTGCCGCCCAGCCCGCCATCCACCTGCATGCCGGCGAACTGCGAAACCACCAGCTGGCCGTTCGGCCTGAAGTGGTCCACATGGGCTTGCACCTCGTCGTCGCGGTGCCAGTTGGTGAAGATGCCCTGTGCACCATGTAGTCCGTCCTCTGGTGTCACCACGGAGATCACGGCCGTGGTGTGGTCGGCACCGATCAGGTAGGAGGCGGCGGCCACCGGGCTGGGTGCGTTCCCGGGTTTGAAGGCACAGGCCTTCAGCACGGCGGTGTTGGCAAGGGTGATGGGCCCGGTGTAGAGGGTGGATGCCGCCGTGGGTTCGGATCCATCGAGGGTATAGCGGACTTCGCTGGGCGCGGTGTTGGTGTTGTACACCACCACGTTCACGGGCGTGGCCGACAAGGTGGAAGGCGGGTCGATGATGGGTGTGTTGGCGTAGCCGTTGTACGCTGTGGAAGCGTTGTTGCTGGCGCCCGGGGTGGGGGTGGTGAAGAGCACGTCATCGTCGCCACCATCCTGCGAACGCCCGTTGCTGTGGTCGGGCGCACCTTGTACCACGTGCAAACTATCGAGGATCACCTGTGCGGGGCTGTACAGGTAGATGGTCTCGCCGTTGCGTCCGAGTTTGAAGTTGGTGTGCAGCTCGTCGCTGGGCTGGGTGGGCCTGAAGGCGGCGGTGAGCTCAGGCTGCGTGGTCAGCTCCATGTGGATGTCGAGTTGTTCCATCTGCGCACCGTGGGTGTTCACCACATTGAAGCCCAGGGTGGTGATGGGCCCTGGGGAGACCCCGGCGGTCAGGAGTTCACTGGCGAGGATCAGATAGGCTTGTTTGGCGCCACCCTGCCAGTTGGCATAGGGGGCAGGCAGCTGCACGAAGGCATTGAGCCAGTCGTACAGGCCGATGGTGTGCCCGTTCACGCGCATCACCGGGCGGCGATGCGAGAGGTCGCCGTAGGGCATGGCGCAGGTGAGCGAGGGGTCGTGCCCGAAGGCACCGGCGCTGGAGAGGAACGGGGTGGTGGTCTGATAGAAGACGGCATTGAGCGGACCGCCCAGGGCCCCACGAAGGCCACAGGTCTGGATCAGCAAGTTCGAGGTGCCGTCCCAGTGGATGGGGGAGGTGAGCGTGTGGGTGTTCCATCCGGTGGTGGGGGTGAGGGCCGTGAGCTGTGCCACGGTGGCCATGGCGCCCCGTGGACCTCGGTCCTCGCCGCTGCAATGGATCAGCAGGTGGCCATGGGCAGGGATGGTCACCTGCGGAAAGGTCCACCGGGCGGGTTGGAGGCTGTCGTCGCTCAGGGCGTATCCGGCCAGGTCCACGGGGGTGGCGCCGGCATTGTGGAGTTCCAGCCAATCGTGGTGTTCGCCCACGGCATCGGCCGCGGTACGGGCGTTCCGGCTGCTGCCTTCGTTGATCGTGATCTGCCCTTGGGTGGTGCTGGCGATGGTGACCGCAGTGAGCAGGGCGGAAAGGGAGGTCTTGTAACGCATCAGGGAGGGCAAAGGTCGGATTTCCGGTCCGCTGGTGACCGGAGCGCCTCCATGCCCTTCCCCATGGGAGCGGAGGACCTACATCTTCACGAACCGTAGTGCCTCCCGATGGTCGTTGTTGAACAGCCTGAGCTGGTATACTCCGGCGGCCAAGGCGGCGATGTCCAGCGTATGACGGGAGCGGTCCGCAGCAAAGGTGCCTTCGTCAAGGATCGTCCCACGAAGGTCGATCACCTGGTAGCGCGTGGGTGCGGAGAACCGGTGGTCGGTGGTGATGAAGAGGTCGCTGTTGGCGGGGTTGGGGTAGAGGTTGAACAGCCGCGTCCCATGCTCGTCCATGCCGATGCCACTGGGGCGGAAGTATGCATCGAACTGGATCGCATCGGCGGTCAGCGTGTCCAGGAAGGCCGCTTGCAGCGTATCGGTGAACAGCCCGTTCTGTTGCCAATGGTCGAATACGAACCCTGGCTCCGCCACTGCGGTGATGCCCACGGGGACACCATCGAAATACACGCCCTGCCAGGGATAGGTGTCCGGGTTCAACGTGCTGATCCTGACCCTTCCTGCGCCTGCAGGATGCACATCGAGGGTCACATCCACCTGGCGTGGCAGGCCGAAGAATTGTTGGATGTCATCGCGGACCTCGGGGGTGCGCAGGGCCAGGTCGTTGGCGAAGGCCTCGTGGAAACCTTCATAGGCGAGGAGCAGTGCCGTGGTGTCGGTGCCTCGCCAACGCAGCAGCTGATCACCCATGTCGGGCCGGGTCAGGTCGTACATCTCCTCTGCGATCCCTTGTAAGCGGTCATCGAGGTAAGCGCTGTTCATCACATCGGCGAAGCGATTGATGTAGTAGTCGTGGTACCGGGGGTTCAGGATGCTTCGCTGCCAAATGTGGGAGTAGGGTAGCTCGGGGTCCTGTGCGCTGGAATAGAGCAGGGCATTGAAATCGGGCCCGGTCTGCCCGTTCGGCGCCATGGCGGTCTCCAGGTCGGTGGTGGCGAAACGCCACCGTTGCCCGGTGGTGTTGGAGCGATACAGCTTGATGTTGTTCATGGGCCAGTCCGTGGTGCCCATCCACTGCTGGCCGATGATGTAGTCGGTGTACCACACCAGGTCGAAGTAGGTATCAAGCTCCTCCCAGTAGGTGGGGCTGTTCGTGTTCACGGCCAAGGCAGCGGAGACATCCTGCCAGAACCCTTCGGTGCTTCCGTGGTTGGCCTGCAGTGCCGAGCCGTTCCACGCGCTCAAGGTCAGCACGTCCATGGAGTCGGTGTTCGCACCTTCTGCCGTGGCGAAGAACTCCGCATCGATCTTCTCGCGCAGCTCATACAGGCCGAAATACTGTCCGTTGATATAGACCGTGACCGGGGTCCAGGCGGAGTAGTAGCTGTTGGTGGCGCCGGCCATCATCTTCACCTGTGCGGCATCCTTGTGCGGGAGGAAGAGGTGCTGGTTGCTCCCGTTGCGCAGGTACAGCCGACTGTATTCGGTGCGTCCTGGTTTGTCGGGGATCAGGGGCAGGTTCACCGAACCGGCACCGAGGGTCGCATTGTCGAGTTCGAGTCGGAAAGAATGCTGAGGCTGGGTACGGCTGCCTCCGAGGCCTCCATCCAGCTGCATACCGGTACGTTGGGAGAAGGCCAGTGTGCCATCCTGGTTGAAGTAGTCCACGTTGGCCGGGATGTCATCATCGCGCCACCAGCGGGTGAAGATCCCTTCTGGTCCGTTCAGGTTGTTGTCCGGGGTGGTGATGGAGAGGATCGGGGAGTGATGGTCCGGCGCGATCAGGTAGGAGGCCGTGGCGATCTTGCTGGGGAGCAGACCGAGTACGAACGCGCGCATCCGGACCACCGTGGAAGAGGTGATGGTGAGCGGCATGACGAAGAGCGGCGAGGTGGTGGTGGGTTCGCTGCCATCCAGGGTGTAGCGGATGGTGCTGTTGCCTCCGTTGGGGTTGGTGGCATCCACGGTGATGGCGGTGGCGGAGATGGAAGAGGGTGTCAGCAGTTGTGGGGTGGCGGCGTAGTCGGTGTACGGTTCGCTGGGGGAATTGCTGGCATTGGGCGTGGGCGTATCGAAGAGGTAGGTGTTGTTGGAGGCATCGGGCCATCGACCGGAACTGTGGTCCGGCATCTCCTGTTCCACGAATAGCTCATTCACCAACTGTTGCGATGGAGAATACAGCATCACGTTCTCCCCCCCGCGAGCCAGACCGAAGTTGGTGTGGAACTGGTAAGCGCCGTACCAAGGGATGAACCCTGCGGTCGCCTCGTTCTCGACCACGTGCCCGAGCCGGATGTCGATCTCGCTGCAGAAGGCCCCGTTCGGCTCCGTGACCTCGAAGGCCAGGCTGTTGATATCCCCGGCGGAAAGGCCCGCCGCCGACAGCTCCGAGGCACGGAAGAGCATGGCGTGCTTGGATGCACCGGCCCAGCTGCCGTAGGGTGCCGGGAATTGGATGCCGTTGTTCTGCCAATCGTTGGTGCCTATCGTGATGCCATTGAGCTTCACCACCGGGCGGCGGTGGGAGACATTACCCACGGTCAGTCCACAGGCGGTGGCCACGGAGTCGGAATAGGTGAAGGTGGTGGAGGCGAACGCAGTGGTGGTCTGGTTCAATACGGCGTTCAGGTTGGTGCCTGCGTTGTTCACCGCGCAAAGTTCCACCAGCACATTGGAGGTGCCGTCCCAGGTGAATGGGGCGCCGAACGTATGTGTGTTCCAGCCCGCCACCGGCGTGTGGGCGGTGACCACGGCCACGGTGGTCTGGCCGGCGCGTGGCAGCCGATCATAGCCACTGCAGAACACCACCAGGTACCCGTGTGGTGCGAGCCCCATGGCAGGGAAGGTCCACTTGTTGGGCACGGTGATGTCGTCCGTGAGGGAATAGCCCTCCAGGTTCACCCATTCGTTGCTGGTGTTGTAGAGCTCCACCCAGTCGTGGTATTCCCCGTTCTCGTCGGCGATGGAGCGTAGGTTGCGGCTGCTGGCTTCGTTGATCACCACCTGGGCGAGGGAGGTGGTGGTCTGGAAGAGAATGGCGAGAAGGAGCGTGGTGGTGCGGTTCATGATCAGGTTGACCATTGGGGACGCGAATTTCATACATGCACGGCCCATGGTCAATAGGCGGCGTGCGCGTTCCCGAGCCCCTGGTCAAGGTGTTGGACGATGATCGGGACGGATGGTTCGATCGCCGGGTAGGCGAGTGGGGTGTCCCCAAAGTCGGTTTACCGAGGGTCTGCCCCGATCACGCCTTCATGCAAGGCGGAACATGCGCGGCGTAGCGGGCGCCACGACGAATTGCTCCAGCGCGGCAGGAAGGCGAAAGAGGATCGGAGATGATCCAAGAGCATAAGGGACACCACACGGGATACCCGATGCCATGAATTGTAATGTTCTGTTAATTCTTCGAGCAGGCCACCTTCGGTATCCTACGTTCGCAGCGACTAAAGGACCATGTCCACGGCGAGACCCCCCTTGTTCAAGCGCTTCATGCTGTTGTGCATGGTCGTGCTCGGGGTCCAGCTGTGTTTTCCACCTTCCGTACAGGCCTCCGTGCTTCCTGCCCAGCAGGTGGACATGATCAGCCTGGGGGTGAAGGATCCGGCAGGCAAGCCGGGCGTACAGGTGGATTTCGACCTGCCGCCGATGCTGCTGGTGCTTTTGCTGCCGACGCAGCAGGAGGTGTGCGCCGGAGCGGGTTCGGTGGCCGAGGTTATCCGCGTGCCGAGGCTGCTTCCAGTGGCCGGGTACCATCCCTCCGCACCTTGATCGGAACTTGTCCGGTGCTCTTCACCGGAGCGGCGGTGCGCGTTGGCACACCGTGCGTATCGATGCACCCATGTCTTCACGTTCGTTGAGACCTGGCCATCGTCTGAAGTGATCGCCCAAGAGCGGTCCGAGTTCCTTCCGCGCCATCGCGCCAGTACATCCCATTCGACCATTCCACATGTTCTCATTCCAAGGGCGTGCATGCCCTGAACCCTCCATGGAGGTTTACGAAACAACCGGACCCTACGTGAAGTCCAGAGGTCCGCAGGCGACAGGCGCGCTGCTCCTGGGCATTCTCCTTGCCTCCTGTGGTGGGCACGAAGCCCATGAGGCGCACGACCACGGACGCTATCAAGCCACCAGCGCGTTCGAGACCGACACCACCGTGGAACGCGAATACGTGTGCCAGATCCACTCGGTACAACACATCGAGATCCGGGCGTTGGAGGAAGGCTACCTCCAGGAAGTGCTGGTGGACGAAGGCCAGCACGTGAAGGAGGGGCAGTTGATGTTCCGCATACAACCGGTGCTCTACCAGGCCGAAGTGGCCAAGGCGCAGGCCGAGGTGGAGTTCACCCGCATCGAGTACGACAACACCAAGTCGCTGGCCGATAGCAATGTGGTATCGCCCAACGAACTGGCGCTGGCCAAGGCGAAGCTGGCCAAGGCCCAGGCGAAGCTCGCCATGGAGCAGGCCCACCTGGGCTTCACCGAGATCCGCGCGCCGTTCGATGGCATCGTGGGCCGGTTCCACGTGCGCAAGGGCAGCCTGCTCGACGAGGGTGAGCTGGTCACCGAGCTCAGCGACAACAGTTCCATGTGGGTGTACTTCAACGTGCCCGAGGCGGAATACCTGGCCTACGCCCGCGACAAGGAGGCGGGACGGGGCACCCGGGTGCGCTTGATGCTCGCGGACACGGAGATCTTCCAGCAGGCCGGGGAGATCACGACGGTGGAATCCGATTTCGACAACCGCACGGGCAACATCGCTTTCCGCGCCACCTTCCCTAACCCCGGTGGGTTGCTGCGCCACGGACAGACCGGCAACATCCTCATGGGTACCGACCTGAACGATGTGCTGCTGATACCCCAGAAGGCCACCTTCGAAGTGCTGGACCACCGCTATGTGTATGTGATCGGTGCCGACCATGTGTTGCACACCAGGCGCATCATGGTGGGGGCCGAGCTACAGCACCTCTTCGTGGTGGAGAAAGGCCTGGAGAAGAACGAACGGTTCCTGCTCGACGGCCTACGCAAGGTGAAGGACAAGGACAAGGTGGAGTTCGCCTACCTGCCTCCGGATTCGGTGGTGAACCATTTGGACCTGTATGCTGAGTGAACTACGAAGTGGAAAGCGTGAGGAGGTGAAGAAGTAATGAAGTAAAGAGGCGAGGGCGCCTTCCACACCTCATCACACTCCCAACACATCCCGTTCTCTCTCGCCACCCTCACTCACTCACTCACCTCCTCCCTCCTCACCTCCCCACACCCTCGGATCATGTTCAGGAACTTCATCCAACGGCCGGTACTGGCCATCGTGATCTCGGTGCTCATCCTCTTCGTGGGTGGGCTCGCGATCAAACAGCTTCCCACGGCGCAGTTCCCCGATATCGCCCCCACCACGGTGAACGTCTTCATGGACTTCCCGGGGTCCAGCGCCGATGTGCTCACCAAGAGCGCCATCATCCAGCTGGAAACGGCGATCAACGGCGTGCAGGGCATGCGGTACATCGCCAGCGATGCCACCAGCGCTGGGGAGGGCACCATCCGCGTGATCTTCGAGCCGGGCACCGACCCCAACGAGGCCGTGGTGCGCGTGAAGACACGGGTGGACCAGGTGATGCCCAACCTGCCACCGCTGGTGCAGCGCGAAGGGGTCATCATCACCCCGGTGCAGCCCAGCATGCTCATGTACGTGAACCTCTACGGCGACGGGGAGGATGCCGACGAGCTCTTCCTGTACAACTACGCCTACACCCGGATGATCCCCGAGATCCAGCGCATACCGGGCGTGGCGCAGGCGCAGATCCTCGGCAGTCGTGTGTATGCCATGCGCGTGTGGATGAAGCCGGACCGCATGCGGGCGTACAACATCAGCGCCGAAGAGGTGATGAAGGCCATGGAGGAGCAGAGCCTCATCGCCCGCCCCGGTCGCCTGGGCCAGAGCTCGGGCATCAATGCGCAGGCCCTGGAGTATGTGCTGGTGTATCAGGGTCAGTTCAACGAGCCCGAACAGTACAAGCGCATCATCATCCGGGCCAACGAGGAAGGGGAGATGATCCGCCTGGGCGACGTGGCCGACGTGGAGTTGGGCAGCGCCTTCTTCGACATCTACTCCAACCTCGATGGCAAACCGTCGGCGTCCATCGTGCTCAAGCAGACCATGGGCAGCAACGCCAGCGACGTGATCGCGCAGGTGAAGGAGAAGCTGAAGGAGCTGTCCGCGTCCATGCCACCGGGCATCGGTTACAAGGTGAGCTACGATGTGAGCACCTTCCTCGACGCCTCCATCGAACAGGTGCTGCACACCCTGCGCGACGCCTTCATCCTGGTGGCGCTGGTGGTCTTCCTCTTCCTGGGCGACTGGCGCAGCACGCTCATTCCCATCCTGGCCGTGCCGGTGTCGCTGATCGGGTCCTTCTTCGTGATGCAGCTCTTCGGCCTCTCCATCAACCTGATCACGCTGTTCGCCCTGGTGCTCGCCATCGGCATCGTGGTGGACAATGCGATCGTGGTGGTGGAGGCGGTGCATGCCAAGATGGAGGAGAAGCACCTCACGCCCTATCAAGCGGTGAAGGAGGTGATGGGCGAGATCGGCGGGGCCATCATCGCCATCACGCTGGTGATGGTCTCGGTGTTCATCCCCATCTCGTTCATGACCGGTCCCGTGGGCGTGTTCTACCGGCAGTTCTCCATCACCATGGCGGGCTCCATCGTCATCTCGGCCATCGTGGCGCTCACCCTCACCCCGGTGCTCTGCGCCATGCTGATGAAGCCGCACCAGCCCGGCCACCAGCGGCGCGGTCCGGTGGACCGGGTGATCGATGCGTTCAACCGGTGGTTCGGTCGGCTCACGGGGCGGTATGTGGCCATCCTGGACCGTGTGGTGGCGCGCCGGGCCATCACCTTCGGCGGGCTCATCGCGTTCTGCGCGGCCATCTACCTCACCAATACCGTGCTGCCCGCGGGCTTCATCCCCAGCGAGGACCAGGGCACCATCTATGCGATCGTACAGACCCCGCCGGGCAGCACCCTGGAGACCACCAACAAGGTGGCGCACGACTTGCAGAAGATCTGCGAGGAGATCCCCGAGGTGGAGTCGGTGTCGTCGCTGGCGGGTTACGAGATCATGACCGAGGGCCGTGGTTCCAACGCCGGTACCTGCCTGATCGATCTGAAGCCGTGGCACGAGCGGAAGAAGGATGTGCACGAGGTGATGGAGGAGCTGGAGCATCGCACGAAGGACATCGGGGCGGTGATCGAGTATTTCGAACCGCCTGCGGTACCGGGCTTCGGCTCGTCGGGTGGTTTCTCGCTCCGCATGCTGGACAAGAACAACGGCACCGACTATCACGAGTTCGACCGGGTCAACCAGGAATTCATGGCGGCTCTCGGCAAACGCAAGGAGCTCACCGGCCTGTTCACCTTCTATGCCGCCAACTACCCGCAATACGAGATGATCATCGACAACGAGCTGGCGATGCAGAAAGGCGTATCCATCGGCAAGGCCGTGGAGAACCTCAACATCCTCATCGGGAGCACCTACGAGCAGGGCTTCATCCGCTTTGGCCGCTTCTTCAAGGTGTTCGCGCAGGCCGCGCCCGAGTACCGCCGTTACCCCAGCGACCTCACCGGTCTGTTCGTGAAGAACGAGGAGGGCGAGATGGTGCCCTACTCCTCGTTCATGCGGTTCGAGAAGCGCCTCGGGCCGAACGAGATCACGCGGTACAATCTGTACAACTCGGCGGCCATCCGGGGGCTTCCGGCCGCAGGATTCACCAGCGGCGATGCCATCAAGGCCATCCAGGAGGTGGCGGCGGAGACCCTGCCGAACGGTTACGACATAGCGTGGGAGGGCCTTTCCTACGACGAGGCCCGTCGTGGCAATGAGGCGGTGTACATCTTCGCCGTGGTGCTCATCTTCGTGTATCTGGTACTGGCCGCGCAGTACGAGAGTTTTGTGCTGCCGCTGGTGGTGATCCTCTCCCTGCCGGTGGGCGTGCTCGGATCATTCCTGCTGCTGAAGGTGATGGGCCTCGCGAACGATGTGTACGCGCAGATCGGGATCATCATGCTCATCGGGCTGCTGGGCAAGAACGCGGTGCTCATCGTGGAATTCGCGGTGCAGAAACAGCGGGCCGGGGCCACCGTGCTCGAAGCGGCGATCGAAGGCGCGAAGGCCCGTTTCCGTCCGATCCTGATGACCTCCTTCGCCTTCGTGGCAGGGTTGATCCCGCTGGTGGTGGCCACGGGCGCGGGTGCCATCGGCAACCGTACCATCGGCTCATCGGCCCTGGGGGGCATGCTCGTGGGCACCGTGATCGGTGTACTGGTGATCCCCGGGCTGTACTATGTGTTCGCTACGATGATCCAAGGCCGTAAGCTGATCAGCGATGAAGAGGATGAGCCCGTGTCCGAACGGTTCATCCGCAGCGCCGAGGAAGGCGGTCGTACGAAGGAGGAATTGCGGTCGCTGAGGGAACGCGTGAAGGAATTGTTGAAACGCAGAAAGGATTGATCCACGCACCTGTAGGGCCGACCCCTACGGCACGGTGCAATGACGAACGAACCCATGAACAGAACATTGATCGCGGCCATGGCGATCGCGGTATCGCTGGCATCCTGCGTACCCGCGCTGAAGACGCAAGAGGCGCGCCGCAACACCCCGGCCACCTACGCGGGAGCCACGGATACCACCGATGCGGCGAATGCGAAGTGGCAGCAGTTCTTCACCGACCCGGACCTGCGCACGTTGATCGACACGGCCCTGGCCAACAACCAGGAGCTCAATATCCTGCTCCAGGAGATCGAAGCGGCGAAGGCGGAGGTGCGCGCGCGGAAGGGAGAGTACCTGCCGTTCGTGGATATCGCGGCGGGGGCGGGAGTGGAAAAGGTGGGTGAGTTCACGCGCAACGGTGCCGTGGAGGAACACCTCGAAGTGAAGGAGCATACCGCCTTCCCTGAGCCGCTGCCGGACTTCCTCGTGGGGGCAAGGGCATCCTGGGAGCTGGACATCTGGAAGAAGCTGCGCAATGCGAAGAAAGCCGCCCTCATGCGCTACCTCGCCACCACCGAAGGCCGGAATTTCATGGTGACCAACCTGGTGGCCGAGATCGCCAACAGCTACTATGAGTTGATGGCGCTGGACAACCAGTTGGAGATCCTGCGCAGCAACATCGCCATCCAGCAGGATGCATTGGGCATCGTGCGCCTGGAGAAGCAGGCGGCGAAGGTCACCGAGTTGGCGGTGCGCCGCTTCGAGGCCGAGGTGCTGAAGAACCGCAGCAAGCAGTTCGATATCCAGCAGCGCATCACGGAGACCGAGAACCGGGTCAACTTCCTGGTGGGGCGCTATCCACAGCCGGTCGCCCGTAACGCTGCGGCCTTCTCCGCCCTGATGCCTGACAGCATCGCCTCAGGCCTTCCCGCACAACTGCTGACCCACCGGCCCGACATCCGGCAGGCCGAACTGGAGCTGGAGGCCGCCAAACTGGACGTGAAGGCGGCCCGGGCGAGCTTCTATCCAGCGGTACGGCTCACGGCCGGGCTGGGCTTCCAGGCGTTCGATGCCGGCTTGTTGCTGGAGACACCCGCCTCGTTGTTGTATGGCGTGGCCGGCGACCTGGTGGCGCCCCTGATCAACCGCAACGCGCTCAAGGCGACCTATGCCGGGGCCAATGCGCGGCAGATGCAGGCCGTGTACGCCTATGAACGGACCCTGCTGAACGCCTACGTGGAGGTGGTGAACCAGTTGTCGAACCTGCGGAACCTGCGCAACAGCTACGACCTGCAGAAGCAGCAGGTGGACGCCTTGTCCTATTCGATCACCATCTCCAACAACCTCTTCCGCAGTGCCCGTGCCGATTATATGGAGGTGCTGCTCACCCAGCGCGATGC
Organism: Flavobacteriales bacterium; assembly: GCA_008016945.1. The sequence continues at coordinate 2,124 of SSGN01000101.1, read as the reverse complement.
CTTGGAATCACGCTTCGAGCTCGTGGAGACGCACAAGCGGCAACTGATCGCGATGGTGGACGTGTACCAGGCGTTGGGCGGCGGTTGGCGGTAGGCTCACGGCATCGTGATCACCACGCTCCCCACCTTGTGCCAGCTCTCGGCCAGTGCATGGGCCTCCCGGATCCGCTCCAGCGGGAACGTACGGTCGATCACCGGGCGGATGAGTTTTTTCTCCCAGAGCGAGGTGAAATGCTGCATGTGCGCTGCGGTCCCGCTCACGGTGCCCGCGATCACCTTCACCTGCTTGCCACCCTTGCTGCTGAACGCGCGCTTGAGCATGTCCGCCGGCAGGTCGGATCCCAGGATCAAGGTGCCGCCGTCCTTCACCAGCGCCACGCACGCCATGAAGGGCAGCTTGCCCACGGTCTCGAAGACCACATCGAAACCGTTGCGGTGGGCGCTGAGGTCGTCCTTGGTGTAGTCCAGCACCTGGGTGGCGCCCAACGAATGCACCAGCTCCACGTTGCGTGTGCTGCACACGCCGGTCACTTCCGCGCCGAGCTGTCGCGCCAACTGCACGGCCGCACTGCCCACCGCACCGCTGGCGCCATACACCAGCACGCGTTGCCCCGCGATCATACCGGCCTTGCCCAGGAAGTTCATGGCGGTGCCGAAGCCGAAGGGAATGGCTGCGGCATCGGTGTAGGCCATGCCCGCAGGCATCGGAGTGAAGGCGCCGCTCTCCGGCAGGGCGATGTATTCGGCGTGCGCACCCAGGCGCGTCACGCTCGTCCAACCGAAGAGGCGATCGCCCTGCTTGTACTTGGACACAGCCGATCCCACCGCTGCGACCTCTCCCGCGAACACCACGCCCAGGATGGGGTTCCGGGGCTTGAACGGCCCGAAGACCAGCCGCACGAACCAGGGGTTCGCACGGCGCAGCCGCCAGTCCGCCGCGTTCACCGCCGAGGCATGGATGCGGATGAGCACTTCGTTGCTCTTCTGGGTCGGCGTGGGCACCTCGGCGATGCGGATCACCTCCGGGCCTCCGTAAGCGGTTGCGAGCGCGGCTTTCATGCGGGCAAAGCTCCGGGGGACCCGCGCGACCGGCAAGACCGTTGGTGGAAAAAGTCATCCGTTCGTCACCGGGTGGCTGCGAGGGCGCGGACTCTTGGTCATCGTATCTGCCGGTCGCTACCGTGCCGTGTTCTGATGGAAAAAACGTACGGTTGACCCATCATCGGCTCGCAGGATGTACATGCCCGCACCTTCGCCGGACACATGTAGTTCCTTGCCGGGGCCGAACCGGCTGAGGGTTCGTCCGGTCGCGTCATGGATCGTTCCCGAACAGATCCTGCTCAGGTCGTAGGTCGTGGTGCCGGGTCGATGGATCACACGCAACGGAGCGTTCCTGTTCGACGCAGGTGTGTCGAAGACCGCGAGCGGGTTGCATGTTCCGCCAAACACGGGGACATCATCATAGGTGGCGCACAGAAGCTGGCTGATCGGTCCACCCTGGCTGTGCGGGATCCCAAGGAACTCCTGGGTGCATCCGATCCCCTCGATGAAGGTGAGCGGCCAGGGCACACCCGGTGTGTTGAAATGCCAGACCCTGCGCTGGGTACCCAGGTTGTCCACCATGCTGTCGATGGCGGTCACGGTGACCACCTCATCGTACCAGTCGCGTCGCACGAGCCTCCAAGTGGCCGGCACCGTGTCACCCACCTCGATGGAGGGGTCGAACAGGACCTCCTCCGGAGGGAACTCGGTGCTGTGGATGTAGCTGACACCCGCCTGATCCGTACGGAGATGGCAATACTCTTCATGATGACTTTCGCTGATGAAGACCGAGCCTGGGCCGTTGTGCACCTCGTAGTAGTGGGAGCGCCGGATCGACTTGTACACCTGTCCGTCCAATTCCACATCCTCCCCGTCGTACGCATATCACGGATTCAACTCACGGATTCAACTCATAAACGCAATCGGATAGACCGACAAGACGACTGATCTTTTTTTCAGGAGGAGGAGAGGCTTTCGCCCCTCGCTCCTCTCTGAATGGAGGATACGATCTACCCTTGTGCTGGGGTCCAATCCGTTGCAAGAATGAGCCATATCACCGATGAGCAAAGGTGCATCATACAG
>SSGN01000005.1 GCA_008016945.1 Flavobacteriales bacterium | reverse complement strand
GTGCGATGCACCCGGTTGTCGGTGCTGAGGTCGTTGGTGACGGCTACGATGGCGCGGGGCATGCGGATGATGGCGTGAAGATGCGGAGCTTCCGGCGATCATGGATAACGCAGCGGCCCGGAACTTTCGTCCCCGGGGCCGCTACTGAATACCTCGCAAGGCCTACCGCGCCACTTTCACCGCCTTCTCCACCACGGGTTGCCCATCCAGCAGCAGCGTAACGTAGTACATGCCGGGGGCGAGGGCGTTGGTGTCCCACAGCAGTTGGTAGCTACCCGGCTCCATGGCGGCCTCGTGTAGCACGCGCAGGCCACGGCCATCGCTGCCGTGTACCAGCAGTTGGGCACGGCCACCGCGCTCCAAGGTGTAATGCACCGTAGGCGGCTCGCTGAAGGGGTTGGGGATGATGCGGAGCAGGCCGTCCTTAGCGGCAGGCGTGGTGCCGGGCAATTCTTCAATGGTGCCGGTGGGCTGTTGCAGGGCGCGGTTGCCGTCGGGGTTGGCGCAGCAGGCGGCGACTTGTTCACGCAGTTCCGAAAGCTGGGCGCGCAATTCCTCGATCACTGCGTTCTGCTCCTGCATACCCGCCACTATAAGTGGTGTGATGCCCTCGGTATTCACTGCCTTTATGGTCATCGAAGCATGAACCACCTGACCGGCAGAGTCGAGTTCAGCAGGGATGTAGACATCGCGAACCATGCCCGGAACTACCTGCTCCAAGTCTTGAGCAATGAACCCGATCTGCTCCTCGGTGGCAAGGTTCAGGTGCGGGAACCCCTCCGTATCAAAGGAGTACCTCTTGGGATTCATCTGCATGAGCACATCCATGGCGTTCTCCACCGGTCGGATGTTCAGCTTCAACGAGGCATCCGAGGTGGACCATGTGCCAGCGGTGGTGCTGAACTGGCTCCCATTGGAATAAATGGCCCAGCTATCGGTGACGGTCGGGGCATCGCCATACACCCCACAGGCACGCTGCGTTGCTGCTGGTGTGACCAAGGAAACCCCCATGACACCATTGTACCGCTTGTTCGCGCCCGATGGTGATGGAGTCGCGACCAAACCACGAACGCCTGAACTCACGTCCGCGTTCGATACCGAGTAGCCCCAAAGTCCGTCAGCCGTGAACTGCCCTCCGGTCACATAGCCTTCTGCACCAGCGGCATACTGTGAATCATCGTTGCTGATGAATTCGCCACCCAGACCGAAGAACGTGGCACCACTGCTTTCGCCATGCACGCCGCGCGACCGCGACACAGGCCCTTGGGCCGCTCCAAAAACACCGAAATTGAAATCGTCGCCTGCAGCACCAGTACTGATCGCGGTAGCGAACACACCACGATTGTCCGCATTGGCGACCGCACCTTTCCTCGACTCGACCTCGATGCCACGAGGGGTGTTGAATGGGCCGTTCACCACCACATTGATCCCGCTGCCCGTTGACGTCGTTGTGACCTGCGCCACATCGATCCCATATCGGCGGTTGTTCGTCAGCACGGTCAGTTTACCGTTGGGTGATGGAATGCCGGACAGATCCAAACCGATCGCTACCGCGTCCGCATAGTCAGGGCAGTTGGGATCCGCCGCTGCGAATGCAGTCGAAAGATGGTTGTTGGCTCCGGTGTTCATGCGCCAGCGGCAATCGGTAGCCCATAGGGCAGATGGGGTGCGCCACTTCACCACGCCGCGCTCGGCGCTGGGTACGGGTGCGTCATCCACCACCATCACCTTGTAAGCTCCGCTGTGTTCCGTGTCATTGGGTAGCCCCTCTATCCTGACGCGACCATTCAGCACATGGAACCGCTCGGTGGGCACCGCAGCGGCCGTGAAGAAATCGCCCACGCCCATGTAGCCCTCATTGCCGTTCGCGGCAGGCACCATCCGGGCGATCTCCAAACCGTCAAGCGTGTTGGCCACGCTCGTATTGTCCGGCGTACTGGTGAACACGAAGCTCAACGGATCGGTCGTGTCATCGGACCAGTTCACCACGCCCTGCGTCTGGCTACCACGCAAGCGCATGCCGGTATACAGCCCATCCGAACCCTGTGTGCTGAACACCCCCACCCGCATCCATGGCCGGTAGCCCACGGTGATCCCCGTCAGGCTCGCCGAGTTCAGGTGCAGATAGGTGAGTGGACGCTGGGGCACCGGGTTGCCAATGCCAAGGTGGCCACTTAGGTTCAAATTGTTCTGCTGGTACCACGCCCAGTTCTGGTTCACCAGCGTGGGCGTGAGCACCATCCGATGCACGTTGTTCGTGTACCACTGGATCGGCTGGTTCGCTTCGTGCTTAATCTGTAGTGGGTCGTTCGTTACTGTGTTGTCCCAGCCGACGAAATTCCCAGCACCAAACGGTTGGTTGTTCGGTGTGGTCACCTGCGCATGCCCAGCCGCAAGGACCAGCATGCATCCGGCCATCATGGATGACCGTAGGAAATTCTTCGTTCTCATTGTTCTTCGTGTTTGTTGTTACCGACAAGACCGGCCGATACTATTCGGCCAACATGAACTTGAGCGAACGTTGCTTCCCACCTTGCTCCACACGTAACACATAAGCGCCACGCGCCCACATGCTCACATCCATACGCCATGTTCTGGCTACTGCATTCCCTGCCCATAACAACCGACCAAAGGCGTCGTGGATCGCCACCCATGTACCCGGCGACAGGCCACTCATGTACACTTCGCCGACCGCCGGGTTTGGAAAAAGCACTACACCGCTCAACACCGGCTCAGGAACCTCAAGCGCCAAAGGGCAGCCATTCGGGTTCGGAGACACGCACACGTTATCGATCAACGTGTGTGCTGCTGGATTCCATGGATAGTTGCCAAAGTGGAGCGTGTCGGTGATTGTGTTGTCAAAGTGGTTCCCAATCATGAGGTACTGGTAGGCACTATCCGCCACGAAACTGCCGCTCACCAACGTCCAATCCACCGTATCGGAGATGATCCACGGATGGTACACGTGCGCGACATTGCCCGGAGCAGGTAACTGCTGTCCCGATTGCCAAGGACGAGGCTCCATGGTGAAGAGCATGCCGACATGGCTGGACGCCAACCACAATTGAGGGTTCGGCTCAGTTCCACCCCAAGTAGCATTCGCGTAGAAACTGGCATAATACGTCTGCTCTTGCACCAACGGCTCGGTCAACTCCACCATGAAGTACTCCCGATACCCGTTGCTCTGACTATAGGTCGCGACCCCTACGAAATTCTCTCCATCCTGCGGGTACTGGAAAGCCCAAGAACTGAGGGGTACCCCATTGAACGCACCATAAGGCAGGCAACTCAGGAAGTAGTCCCCTGTGCCACCCGCCGAGAACCAGCCAAGGGGACCTGTTCCCAAGGGGTACGCCATATTCACTTCAAGGCAGGTATCACGTTCCTCGAAAGAGTGGTTGGGCACGAGATTACCCTGCGCTTCGCAGCGGAGGGCAGCAACGAACAGCAGGCAGCCTAGTGCAAAGCCAAGCCCCGCACCGGGCCACCTGTTGTTCATCGTTGTGGGAAGCATCGTTTCTTCAAGTTCATGTCGACCGAGTAGCAGGCCCGGCCTTCTTCCGCTGGAGATAATGCCTTCGTCCGTCGCGGGTTCCGTCAAGGCATCCTGAAGGTAGACCGGTCGGGGCCGGTGGGCGCTGCATACTGTGCTTCGGCACACGCCCTGCCGCGTGGGGATGATGGCTGCATCTGTTCGTGGGTTGTTATTGGTTCTTTGAAAGGACTCGTCTCCACGGGTTGGCGGATCGGATCCCTGTTGCTTCATGGTTGCATCTTGCAGTGTGTGCGGTATGGAAGGAACCATTCTTCGTTATCAAAGATCATGACTTCGAGCGCAGGGTCGTCCGCCAAATGCGCGGACAGACCCTGCGTAGGTTTGGACTTGACCGACCACCCTGCCGGTCGTCAGCATCAGCGCACCCAAGATCAGGTGCTGCAAGAAATTCTTCGTTCTCATGCCTTTTCGTGTTAGGTGTTCTCTGAAAGGACCGCACCGTGTCCGCCTCAGCCATGCGAAGGCGGAACGATGCGTTCACTCGGTCAATACGAACGTGTGCGTTTCCACCTGCCCGTGCTGCGCCATGCGCAGCATGTATGCACCGCGTGCCCAAGACCCCACATCCAGCACCCAGCGATCGCTGGTGATCCGGCCCTGCCAAAGCAAGCGCCCCACAGCATCCAGCACCTCTGCCTCAGCCCCAGCACGCTGGTCCACGATCAACTGGTCCTGGGCCGGATTGGGGAACAGTACAGAACCTGCGGCCTGCACCTCACCCACCGCTTGCCCTAGGTCACAACCGTTCGGACTGGCCGATACACAGACGGCATCCACCAAGGTATATCCTCTTGGGTACCAAGGGGACACAGAGCTTGGAGCCGCGAAGTGCAGCGTATCCGTCAAGGCATTGCTGAAGAACTGCCCGATCAACACGTACTGGTAGGCACTGTCCGCCACGAAGCTGCCGCTCACCAAGGTCCAGCCCACCGTATCGCTCAGGATCTGTGGATACAGGATGTGCGCCTCGTTGAGTGGTACGGGGTATGTATCACCAACTTCCCACATGCGGTTCTGCATTGTGAAGAGCATGCCCACCTTGTCGTTCGCCAGCCAGATCTGCGGATACTCGGCGTTGCCAGCGAAACCCGCGTTCGCCCGGAAGCTGCAGTAGTAGGTCTCGCCCACCATCAAGGGTTCCAGCAAAGGCGCAATGATCCATTCCCGGTACTCGGTTGGACCATTTTGATAGTACGTGTACAAACCTGCACACGAGAACCCCTCGTAAGGCATCTGGAATGTGTGGAAATTCACGGGCAGTCCGCTGAAGGCTCCACTCGGCAAGCAGCTTTGTAGGTAGTCGGGAGTTCCGTTGGCACTGTGCCAATCGATTGGGCCTTGCATCCCGAAGTCCATGACGGAGCACGTATCCGCTTCCTCGAACCCCGGGTTGGGCACCAGGTTCTGCGCTTCGCAGCGGAGGTTGGCAATAAACCCCAAGCAGCCGAGCAGCAGGCCAAAGCCCGCGCCCGGCCACCGGAGGTTCATCGTGCGGGAGGTCATGGTTCGTTCGTATTGGCCGGAGCACCCTTCGGCAAGCTCAGGGTGGCATTGTTCCGGTCCATGAAAATACGATGCACCGTGCGATCAGCACGCATGCATGTCTTCCCTTGCGGCGGCCGGGAGGGGCCGTTCGCCCTGCGGCGAACGCCGAGCGCCAAGGCGCGCGGCACCTATGCCTCAAAGGGTGGTGCGGTATCCATGGGCTGGAATGTTGGAAGGTGGCACAACAAAAAAGTCGGTGGGGCACATTTGCACCCCACCGGCAGAACTACCTTTCCTGACTGTACCCTTAACTGCGCCCCTGCGCCCCTGCGCCCCTGCGCCCTGCGCCCTGCGCCCTGCGTTCAGCGGGCAGCTTCATTGCAAGGGCGCTACGCGGTTCCATTGTGCCGAATGTAGGGCATACAAACGAACGTTGCCGCATTGGTGGAAAACTTCGTAGTGGTGCGCCTCAACGCGGGTCGGCTCCTCCTGCGGGTTGGGGTGGTGAGAACGGGGGGAATGGTGAGAACGGTGAGACAGGTACGCGCGGGAAGGGCGGCGCGTTGGCACCTTCACCCCGGGTGCCCTATGCCGTCAATGATGGATCGAGCGCACTGCGACCGGTGGTGATGGTCATGCCCGGCCGCTGCCAAGGCCGCCATCCGCTGTCCTAGTCGCCCCATCCGTCCTGGTGCAACATGGCCTGGGGTTGGTTCACCAATGCGTTGCCGAAGTCGCCGACCCCCAGGAATCCGCTCAGGTCCAAGCCCGAGAAGCCGTTAACCGTTTGGTTGGTCAACGTTGGGGAGAGCAGCATCCGCCGGGCAGCGTTCGTGTACCACTCGATCGGCTGGTTGGCGTTGTGCATCACCTTCAAAGGCACCGTGCTGTTCGCATCGCAACCCACATACTTTGTCAGGTTGGTGATGGTATTTCCACCTTCATCCCATGCTTGGGCAAGTATCCCGTTCGTGGCAAGCATCAAGCAGCCTACCAGTAAAATGTGTTTCGTTCTCATGGCTGTTCGTGTTTGTTCGTTCATTCTAATCCGGTCGGTGTTCAGTGCATCACGACGAACTTCTTCGAGCGCTTTCCTCGTTCTCCTTCCAGCAGCATGTAATAGATTCCATTGGGCAAGTGATGTACGGGAATGGTCTGTTCCGTACTCCCGATCACCCGGTATTCAGCCAACAATCGGCCAGTAGCATCCACCACTGTCATTGTGCGCATCTGTGCCCTACCCCAGCCTACCCGAAGCCCTGTATTCGCCGGATTCGGCCACAAACCCACATCCCCAGCATCTTTTTCGTGGATGGAGGTCGCCATCGGACAGCCTTTGGGATCCGCGGACAGACAGAGGTCATCCACGAACACGTACGCATCGTTGGGGTTGCCCGGTCCGATGATCTGCACGGTGGTGTTCGCATTGTCAAAATGATTTCCGACCACCACATACCGGTAGGCACTGTCCGCCACGAAGCTGCCGCTCACTAAGGTCCACCCCGCTGTGTCGGCGATCACTTGTTGGCTATACACATGGGCGAAGTTGGTCAACACAGGGTGCGGTGAATTTGGTTGCCACGAAGCCAGATCCAGTGTGGTGTACACTCGCATGCCCATGTTGTTGCAAGCACTGCCTATGTATTGCGACCCACCGTAGGCCGCGTTGACCCAAAAACTCCCATAGTAGGTCTGCCCTACTACCAATGGTTCCAGCAACTCCGCCGCGATCATCTCTCGGTAGTTGTTCACGAGATGGGCAAACATGCCGCAGTAAGATTCTCCGTCGTGTGGAAGCTGAAAGCCAAAGATGTTGGCCGGAACTCCATTCACTGCACCACTTTGAACGCAGGAGCGGAAGTAGTCCGGTGTTTCGCAGCAGGCCCAATAGGCAGGTACACCATTGGGCAAAAAGCCCAACTGCACCGCGCAAGTATCAGCTTCTTCGAAGCTCGGGTTCGGGATTAAATTGCCCTGCGCTTCGCAGCGGAGAGTAGCGACCAACAGCGAGCAGCACAGGGCCAGCCACAGGCCCGCCCTGCACCGATCACCATTCATCGCCATGGGAAGCATTCGTCCGTTTCTTGTTCGTGATGCAATACGCATCGGTCCGGTCAAGTAAAACTACGATGCACCGCGCAACCGGCGCAGCGCATGCCTTCCCTTGCGGCGGCCGGGAGGGGGCCGGTCACTTTTCAGCGAACGCCGTGCGCCAAGGCGCGCGGCACCTGCAGCGGCTCAGGTGGTATGGGCTTCATGGCAAAGCGGGTTTTGGGGTTGGGCAATAAAAAAGCCGCCCGTGCCCATGGCGCCGGACGGCTGGTGTAACTTGCTGGATTGAAAATTCAACGGCTCTGCCGCTCTGCCGCTCTGCCGCTCTGCCGCTCTGCCGCTCTGCCGCTCTGCCGCTCTGCCGCTCTGCCGCTCTGCCGCTTGAAGGCCGAAGTCAAGAAGGTATGGTTACGTTCGGTCCTCATCGCTTCCGAAGATAGGGGATATTATCCCTTGGATTCAACCCATAAACGCAACTGATTGTTCGCTCAGGCGCTGCTCCATCTCGTGCCAGTGCGTATGACCCGTATCGCAATAGCAAGGTTCAGGGGCGGCACAGCGTGTCCCAGAACCACATCCTCACCGCTCCGACCCAAGAACCGATAGGCGGATGCTATGATCGATGCCCTGCGATGGCGCTGCATGTAACAAAGAGTGCGAAAACGTTCGGGAAAGCCAAACACGGGCAAAGCGAAATTCTACGTAACTGTGGATGCCTCGTAGCGGCCCCATCGCATCCGCGTGGGAGGTCTTCCACGTCCCATCGTTCATCAACAACGTCGCACCTCTGCCAATGGCCTCGCACGACCAGTAAACTTGCATCGTCCACACTTTGCTCGTGCAAAGCAGGACACGCCTCCATGCTACTTCAGCACAACGCCAACCTTCAGCCGTTCAACACCTTCGGCATCGCCGCCACCGCCGACCGGCTTGGTCGCTTCCACACCGTGCACGAACTGCGCGCACTGCTGGCACTGCCGGAGATGCAAGGCGCTCCGGTGCTCATCCTCGGCGGAGGCAGCAACGTCCTCTTCACCCGCAACTTCCACGGCACGGTGCTGCTGAACGCGATACCGGGCATCGCGGTGGTGCGCGAGGATGCCGACCACGTATGGGTGAAGGCGGGCGCGGGAGTGACGTGGCACACCTTCGTGCTGCATTGCGTGGAGCACGGCTGGGGCGGCGTGGAGAACCTTTCGCTGATCCCCGGCAAGGTGGGCGCAGCGCCCATGCAGAACATCGGCGCGTACGGCGTGGAGATCAAGGACACCTTCGCTACGCTGGAGGCCCTACGCATCGCGGATGGCGAAGTGGTCACCTTCGATAGGGATGCCTGCGCATTCGGGTACCGCGAGAGCTTCTTCAAGCGCGCAGGCCGGGACCGGTACGTGATCCTCAACGTCACCTTCCGCCTGAACAAGAAAGCCGTGCTGAACACGAGCTACGGCAACATCCAGCAGGAGTTGGAACGCATGGGCATCACGCAGCCCACGTTGCGCGATGTGAGCGATGCGGTGATCGCCATCCGCCGGAGCAAGCTCCCCGACCCCACCGTGCTGGGCAACGCGGGCAGCTTCTTCAAGAACCCCGTGGTGCCACAGGAACTCGCGGACCGCATCCGGGCGGAACACCCCGACCTCGTCTCCTTTCCCGCCGGTGCGGGGCTGGCGAAGCTCGCCGCCGGGTGGCTGATCGAACGCGCCGGTCTGAAGGGCCATTCGTTCGGCACGCACGGCGTACACGACAAACAGGCCCTGGTGCTCGTGAACAGAGGCGGGGCCACCGGAAAGGCGCTTTACGACCTCAGCGAACACGTCTTGCGCACGGTGAAGGAGAAATTCGGTGTGGAACTGGAGCGCGAGGTGAACATCCTGTGACCACCTCAGCCTTCCCAACATCCCGGAAAGGAGGATGACCGAACGCAGGGGCGGGGTGGCGGATAACCGCGAACTTCGTAGCGCATGCGCAACCTGGGAATACCGCTGCTGGCCGTGCTGGGGCCGATCATGGTGCTTGCCGCCTGCCGCAAGGACCCTGCGATGTCCGACAACACCGTGGGTTCCGGTCCCACCCCGCTAACGTTGGACATACCGTGGTGGGCGGAGGACGAATTCTACCCCTTGAACCTGCCTGCGGACAACCCGCTGACCGTGGAAGGCGTGGCCCTGGGCCGGAAACTGTTCTACGAAAAAGCCTTGTCCAACGACTACTCCATGTCCTGCGCGAGCTGCCACCGGCAGGAGCACGCCTTCACCGACCCGCGCCGCTTCTCCATCGGCACGGATGGCAGTGTAGGGCGACGCAACAGCATGCCGGTGCAGAACCTGGCCTGGGAACACATCTTCTTCTGGGATGCCCGGGCCTCCTCGCTGGAAGACCAAGCCTTGCGTCCGGTGCGCGACCCGGCCGAGATGCGGAACGATTGGCCCACGGTGGAAGACCGCCTTCGGAGCCATCCGGAGTACCCGGCACTCTTCGCCAAGGCCTTCGGCACCCCAGGGATCGACAGCATGCGCGTGGTCAAGGCCATCGCACAGTTCGAGCGCACCCTGGTGTCGTTCAATTCGGCCTATGACCGGTTCGCCTTCCTGGGTGATAGCTCGGCCCTCACCGAGCCGCAGCGCCGGGGCATGGACCTGTTCTTCGGCGAAGGGCATTGTGCCGATTGCCACATGCCCCCTCGCTTCAACGACCAGAACATCCAGAACGTGGGCCTCCCTGGGGATGACGACCTCGGCCTGATGGGGATCACCGGCAACGAGGCCGACCGCGGTCGCTTCAAGAACGTTGGGATCCGCAACATCGCGGTGACCGCGCCTTACATGCACGATGGCCGTTTCGCCACCCTCGCCGAGGTGGTGGACTTCTACGCCCGCGACGTGGTGCTCTCCACCCCGAACCTCGACGGCCACATGCTTCCCTGGCTCATGCACCAGGTGGACCTCGACCACGCCGAACGTGCAGACCTGGTGGCCTTCCTCCATGCCCTCACCGACCCGGTATTCCTCTCGGATCCGGCGTTCAGCGACCCGAACTGACCGTGGCGCTGCGAACGGCCTTGGCGATCGTGGTGGCGGCCTACCTGACCCTCGCATCCGGCTGCTTCCGGCCATTGAGCGGCCCAGGCACCACCAGGCACCCGCCCGTCGTAGCACGACCGGATACGCGCAGTCATCTCGGCGCCCAGTTCGCTGCGCATACGCTTGTCGCCGAGAAAAGGCGGGTTGCCCACGATGGCATC
>SSGN01000028.1 GCA_008016945.1 Flavobacteriales bacterium | reverse complement strand
GTCATCGCTTGCTCTCATTCGCCCATACTTTGTTGCTCCTCAGTCGGATACTTCGATCCAGTATCCTCTCTTCGGAGCGCCTCGTCTGGACGAATGATAGCGGCGCGCGCCATCCGTTCGAGGTTCTTCGAGGCACCCTTTTCGCTGGACGATACGGCGGGGTCGTTGCAACGCCGAAGGTGTGGACCATAGGGAGCAGAGCTGCCGATGGCCGTGGCCACGGAACGATCACGACGGAGAAGTCATGTGGTCAAGATCAAGCAGATCGGCCCACTCCTTCGTGCGAAGTGGTATAACGGCCACCACGGGTAAAGCGATCCCTGCGACCGACGGCACCTGTCGGGTGGAAGGAACATCGGCCCCTGGGCAGGTGGATGGTTGGCGGATCAGTACCGCGCCAGCTGCTCCACGGCTGCCTTCAGTCTGCCCTTCGGGAGGAAACCCTGTTCCAGGGGAATGGCGAAAGGCACCGGTGTGTCCCAGCTAGCCACGCGCACGATCGGTGCGTCGAGGTGCTCGAAGGCATGCTCCGCGATGAGGGCCGCCAGTTCCCCGCCGAAGCCAGCGGTCAGCGTATCCTCGTGTAGCAACAACACCCTGCCGGTCTTCCGTACACTAGCCAGGATGGACTCCACATCGAGCGGTACCAAGGTGCGCAGGTCGATGATCTCGATATCGAGCCCGGTCCCTTGCTGCGCCTCCACGGCCCAATGCACCCCCATTCCGTAGGTGATGATGCTCAAGGCCGAACCTTCACGCACCACGCGAGCCTTGCCGAAGGGGATGCGGTACGGCTGTTCCGGTACGGCGCCGTTGATGCTTCGGTACATGGCCTTGTGTTCGAAGAACATCACCGGACCGGGGGCGTCGAAGGCCGCCATCAGCAGGCCCTTGGCGTCGTACGGGTTGCTGGGGTAGGCCACTTTGAGCCCGGGGGTCTTCACGAACCACATCTCGTTGCTCTGGCTGTGGAAGGGCCCGGCTCCCACCCCCGCACCGGTCGGCATCCGTACCACCACATCGGCGTTCTGCCCCCAGCGGTAGTGCACCTTCGCCAGGTTGTTGCAGATCTGGGTGATGCCCTCGCTGACGAAATCGGCGAACTGCATCTCCATCATGGCCTTCATGCCCTTGATGCTGAGGCCCAGGCCAACCCCGAGGATGGCGCTCTCGCACAGTGGGGTATTGCGCACCCGATCCTTGCCGAACCGTTCCACGAATCCTTCGGTGATCTTGAACGCACCACCGTACTCGGCGATATCCTGCCCCATGAGCACGAGGCCACCATGGCGTTCCATGCTTTGGGCAAGGCCTTCCTGGATGGCATCGATCATGCGCTTCTCGGGGGCGCCGGACATGGCCGGTTCCGCTGGTAATGCAGCAGGTCGACCCGGTGGGTCGATGCTGCCGGTGCCACGATCGATGTCCGCGTACACGTCGCTCTCTTCCCGTTCCTTCACCGGCACGGGTTCGGGCTCCTCGAACGCATGCTTCAGGTCTTCCTCGATACCTTGCTTCAGGCGGGTCCGGATCTCGTCGCGCTTGGCGATGCTGAGCACACCGGTCTTCAGGAGCCATGCTTCGAAATTGGCCACGGGGTCCTTCCGCCCCCATTCCTCGAACAGCTCCTGGGGCACGTACTTGGTGCCACTGGCCTCCTCGTGCCCACGCATCCGGAAGGTGATGCACTCCACCAGGATGGGGCGCGGGTTCTCGCGCACACTATCGGCCAGCCGGGCGATGTTGTCGTAGACCTCGAGGATGTTGTTACCCGCGATCTGCACCCCTTCGATGCCGTAGCCGATGGCCTTGTCCACGAAGCTCTTCATGCGGAACTGCTCGCGGCTGGGCGTGCTGAGGCCGTAGCCATTGTTCTCGATGACGAACAGCACGGGCAGGTCCCACACGGCGGCCGTGTTCACGCTCTCGTGGAAATCGCCCTCGCTGGTGGCGCCATCGCCGGTGAACACGATGGTGCAGCGGTTCTCCTTCTTGAGCTTGTGCGCTAACGCGATGCCATCGGCGATGCCCAGCTGCGGGCCGAGGTGGCTGATCATACCCACCACCTTATGCTCCTGGCTACCGAAGTGGAAGCTGCGCTCGCGCCCCTTGCTGTACCCGGTGGCCTTGCCCTGCCACTGGGCGAAGAGCTTCCTGAACGGCATGTTGCGCGTGGTGAACACACCCAGGTTGCGGTGCATGGGCAGGATGTACTCATCGTCATGCAGCGCCATGGTGGCGCCCACGCTGATGGCCTCCTGGCCGATGCCACTGAACCACTTGCTGATCTTGCCCTGGCGGAGCAGGCTCAGCATCTTCTCCTCGATGATGCGTGGGTAGACCAGCTTCTCGTAGGTGCCGATCAGGAAAGCATCGCTGTGGGCGCCGCGCTCGAAGTGGAGCTGGCGGTCTTCGGTGGTGATCGTGGACATGAGGGGGGAGCGGCTTGGCCGACGGGGCAAAGGTATCGGGGTGGCCGGTGAGTTGCGAGGTGGGAAGCCCCGGTTGTCCGTGGTGCCTTGTCAGGAAGATGGAGCCGACCCGGTGAGCAGGGCAATGTCGATCGCCCCGTACCCTACCGCTTCGGACCACACCGTTCGCTCATCGCACCACTGGAACATGACCCGAAGAGGATCTGGAACGACACCGTTGGTATCATACCGATCGAACATCCAATACCAGCCGATCCGCATGCGCTATTCCCCATGCCTTCTCCGAGAGACCACTTCCGTAGGCCGACCCCCGGCAGCTTCGCTCCATACGGTCCACACCTTCGGCGTTGTAACAGGTCCCTCGTATCGGCCGGTGAAAGGAATAGCCGCGCATCATCGGCCGCTATTGAACATCCAAATGGCATTACTTCGCCGAACGTATGCAGCCTTCGTTGGCCATCATCATCCCTTGCCTGAACGAGGAAGTGGCCCTTCCGCTCCTCCTGAAGGAGGTGGATGGGGTGCTTGCAACGTTGGATGAACGGACGCTGGTGGTGGTGGTGGACGATGGTTCCACCGATGCTACCGGACCGAACGCGCTGCGCTACCGACCGAGCGGACCACACCTGACGGTGGAGGTGATCGCCCTGCCCTACCCCATGGGCCACCAGGAGGCGATCCGCCAAGGACTGCACTTCGCTGCGGAAAGCACCGCACGGCGTTTCGTGGTGATGGATGGCGATGGCCAGGACGACCCGGCAGCGCTCCCGAAGCTGTTGGCACACCCGGGGTCGGGCATCGTGTTCGTGGAGCGCGGTCGGCGGCCCGAATCGCGGGGGTTCCGGCTCGGCTACATCCTCTACCGGGCGCTGTTCCGTGCGGTGGCCGGGCGCTCGATCAACTTCGGCAACTTCTCGCTCATCGACCGGCATGTGTTGAGCATGGTGCTGGATGGCGCCTTCGTCCATTACGCCGCCTTTCTCTCCAAACAACAGGTGCGTACGGCCACGGTGCGAAGCGACCGCCGAAAGCGGCTCGGCGGCACACCGAAAATGGGGCTTGACGACCTGAGCATGCACGCCTTCATGTCCTTGATCGAGTATAGCGACAGGCTGTTGGCCTTGTTCCTCAAGGGCTTCCTCTACCTCAGCGTCCTGTTCCTGTTGTCGGTGCTGGTCATCGTGGGCATCAAACTCTTCACCGACCTGGCGATCCCGGGCTGGGCCAGCAACCTCTCGGCCACCATGTTCAACAGCCTGTTGCTGTGCCTGGGCTTCTTCGTGATCGGGCTGATGCTCTCCAAGGGCACACAGCGAAGGACCACACCAGGGCAGCGGCTGTACAAGCACGTAGCACGGTCGGCATGAAGTACCCGGGCACCGAGCTGGAGCTGTTCCGGCATGCGGCGAACTGGAAGCGACGATGGGCCACGGCGGTGCGGCCTTTTGTGCAGGGCCATGTGCTGGAGGTGGGCTGTGGCCTTGGTGCGAACGCGCACCACGTGTGCCACGACCGGGTCCTCAGCTACACCTTCCTGGAACCCGACGCCCACCTGTTGGCCCAGGTTCCGGAGCATGCGCACCTTCCGCCCAACACCGCACAGCGTTCGGTGCAGGGCACCAGCCGCGACATGGCGGGCGAGCGGTTCGATGCGGTGCTGTACATCGACGTGTTGGAGCACATCGAGGACGACACGGCAGAACTACAGCGTGCATACGACATGTTGAACCCCGGTGGCCACCTCATCATCCTGGTGCCCGCCTTCCAGTTCCTGTACAGCCCGTTCGACGAGGCCATCGGCCACCACCGGCGCTACGACCGCCCCCTGCTCCGTGCGCGTATGCCCGCCGGCCTCAGGATCCACCGCCTTCGGTACCTCGACAGCGCTGGGTTCCTGCTCTCCTTGGGCAACAAGCTGATGCTCCGTAGCGCGGCCCCGACACGGGCGCAGGTCCTGTTCTGGGACCGATGGATCGTGCCGCTCTCCAGGATCACCGACCCGCTTGTCGCCCATGCCTTCGGCCGTTCGTTGTTGGCGGTGGCCCAGAAGCCTTGAACCTACCTTCACCCGATGCGCCCCTCGATCGAAACCGCTCGCCTGCTGGGAATACCGGTGCGTTGGCTCGTGGTGGTGGCGATCAGCGCGGTGGTGGCATGGAACCTCTCACTGCGTTGGGAGATGCTCTTCCAACACCGCACGGAGCTGGGTGGTGTGGAACACAACGTGATCCACGGCATACAGAAGGTGATGCTCGGAAAGGCGTTGTACGAGGACCCCGAGCGGCCACCCTTCGATGTGATCCAGTACACACCGGCCTACTACGTGCTCTGCGCGGCGATCGGCAAGGTGCTGGGCCTGCACGGCGATGATGCACGGGCCGTATTCGTGCTTTCGCGGGCCGTGGCGCTGGTGCTCTGGACGCTCATGGGGTGGTTCGTATTCCGGGCCTGCCGCGCCGGAGGCGCGAGCACGTGGAGTGCCGTGCTCGCCGCGGGGATCACCATATGCAGCACCTGGGAACAAGCATTCTCGCGCATGGATGCCCTGGTGGGGGCCACCTCCGCGGCCACCGCATGGCTCTTCATCCGCTGGCTCACCACCGGATCGCAACGCGCCTTGACCGCAACGATGGTGGTGGCGACGATCGGTGTGTTCGCCAAACAATCGGGCGTGGTGATGGTGGCGGCGCCGCTGCTGTACCTCGCCATCGCAAGGGAATGGCAACAACTCCGCAAGGCCATGGTGTCCCTGTTGCTCACCACCGCGCTCTGTTCGTTGGGCATGCTATCGCTCGGCTCGATCACCGCCATCCACCAGAACATCGTGTTGGGCCTGCGCAATGGCTTCAGTTGGATGATGTACACCGAGCTCTTCAACCCGCCCACCTACAAGTATTTCATCGGCTGGCATGTACTTGCGGTGGTGCTCGCGGTGGTCGGCTGGCGCGCACGGAACGCGCCGTTGCGGTTCATCGCCATCGCCGTACCGCTGAGCCTTGGTTTCGCCATGGCGACCGGGCTGAAGTACGGAAGCCGCCTCAACTACCTGCACGAGAGCTTGATGCTTACGTTCATCGGGACGACCTTCTTGATCCACGACCGCTCCGCCTCCACGTGGGGCCGTACCCTGGCCTGGTCGTTCGTCGGATACGGTTGCCTGTTCGCCGCCTTCCGCACCAACAGCGTGGCGGCCTGGTACCGGATGGGCCTACCGGACGCCCCCCATGTCGAGCAGCTACAAGCGGACATGGCGGTGCGCGATGTACTGATCAACGACCTGGGGCTGAAGCCGGACGAGCTGATCCTGATCACCTACCGGGAATACCTTGAGCACTTCTTCGTAGGACAGAGCGTGCTCACCCAAAAGGACATCGTGCAGTACAGCACCAACGCGCTGTTCGACTATTCAAACCTCTACCGCGCCATGTCGGACGGCACGGTGCGTTTCGTGGTTACGGATGGCTCCATAGGCCCGGTAAGTCTACTGGACAGCACCTACAGCGGGTGGTACCCGGTCCGCGAAGTCGACGGCCGCAAGATCCTGGGGCGCATCGCCCGGCCGTGACCGTTGTGCATCTTCGCACCCATGTTCCGTGGCCCGCTCACCGTGATCGCCCTTCGCCAGGGGGCGGTGATCGTGCTATACACCGTCTCGCGGGTGCTCTTCGCCTGGCTCAACAGCGGGCTGTTCCCGGAGGTGCCCATGGCCAGTTTCGTAGGCGGGGTACGCTTCGATATCAGCGCCATCGCCTGGCTCAACCTGCTGAGCGTGGCGTTGTACCTCTGGCAACCGACGCCTTCACGGAAATGGATGCGGGATCTGCAGCTGGCGGTATTCGTGATCCCCAACGCCGTGGCGCTCTTCTTCCAGTTCGTGGACCTGGGTTACTACCCCTTCAGCCAGAAGCGGAGCACGGCCGACTTCCTCCGGATCATCACCACGGGCGACGACACCGCATCGTTGGCGCCCGCGTTCATGAAGGACTACTGGCACCTTCTCCTGATTTACCTCGGTGCCGTGGCGGCCTTGTTCTGGGCCTACCGTCTCAGCGCGCGCCATGCTGCCCCGGTGGACCGTGGCGCGTGGCGCATCGGTTGGCGGCTGATCCTGGTGGGGGCGATGGTGATCGGCACGCGTGGCGGCCTTCAACTGGTCCCCTTGCAGCCGCTGGATGCCGCACGGTATGGTGGAGCGGCGGTGCTACCGGTAACGCTGAACACGCCGTTCACCATGCTGATGAGCCTGGGCAAAGCCACCTTGGTTGACCGCCACTACATGACCATGGAACAGGCCGAGGCGCTGTGGCCCGTACACCACGACCTACGCCACCCGGCGACCCTGCCACACCGACCGTGGGAACCCCTCTCCGACACCCTTCGCATCGCCACGGACAGCACCCCGACCGTCACCGGAGCGTTGGCGTCCCACCCCAACGTGGTGGTGATCATCCTGGAGAGCTTCTCGGCGGTGTATAGCGCGGAGCTGGCCGGTGGCACGGGCTACATGCCCTTCCTCGATTCCCTCATGCGGACGAGCCTGCACTTCACACGGGCCTACGCCAATGGCCGACGCAGCATCGATGGCATCCCGGCCATCCTCGCTGGCATGCCGGAAATGATGGACGAAGCCTTCATCACATCGCCCTATGCAGGACGGCCCTTCACCTCCTTGGCCAACATCTTGGGCGCGGAGGGCTACCGGACCAGCTTCTACCACGGCGGTCGGAACGGTACCATGGGCTTCGATGGCTTCGCACGGTCGGCGGGGTTCCAGCGTTATGTGGGGCTGAACGAATACCGCGGCACGCCGGAGGATCACGACGGGCATTGGGGCATCCGCGACCGCCCGTTCCTCCAGTTCTACGCGCAGGAACTGAACCGGGAAGAACAACCGTTCATGAGCACGGTGTTCACGCTCAGCTCCCACCACCCTTATGAGCTGCCCGAGGACGAGGCCAAGCGCTTCGAGGGCGGCACGCTGCCCATCCACCCCACCCTGCGTTACACCGACGACGCGTTACGGCAGTTCTTCAGCACCGCACGCCGCATGCCGTGGTACGCCAACACCATCTTCGTGATCACCGCCGACCACACCGCCGACCTGGAGCGCAATGGCCAGCATAGCGACAAGCCGATCGACCATTGGATCCCGTTGGTGGTGCATGCACCGGGCCGGGTGGGACCACATGCGTACCAAGGTGTGACCCAGCAGATCGATATCCTGGGCATGGTGCTCGACCTGGCGGGTTACGAGGCGCCGTTCTTCAGCTTCGGACACTCGCCGCTACGCCCCGGTGGTGGCTACGCCATCATGGCCAGCAATGGCATCTATCGGATCATCAGCGCGCAGGCGCAGGTCCAGTTCGATGGGAAGCTGGTGGTTGGGGTTCAACCCTTGAACGGCCACACCTCGGTACCCGAAGCGGTCACGACCGAAATGGAACAACGGCTCAAGGCCGCCATACAACAATACGACCACCACCTGCTGCACGGCGGCATGGTGGTCTCCACCCAACGGAACCAACCTGCGCCATGACCCCACCCACCGGACCGGCCCGCGCCACGTTGATCTACAACCCCCGTTCGGGCAAAGGGCGGGCCTCGCACATCCTCGCCATCGCCGAGAAGGTAGCGCGCGATACCGGCGCACAATTGCGGCTACGCGAGGTGGAGGGCCTGGGGCATGGTACCGAACTGGCGCGCCAAGCGGTGGCCGAAGGCATGGACCGGGTGATCAGCGTGGGCGGCGACGGCACCAACAACGCCATTGCGCAGGGGCTGGTGAACACGACGGTGCCCATGGGCGTGGTGGCCATGGGCAGCGGCAATGGCTACGCCCGGTCGTTGAAACTTCCGTTGGCTCCGGAACAAGCCTTGCGCCACGCGCTCACGGGCACCGCGCAAGCCATGGACGTGTGTTTCCTGAACGACCGGTTGTTCCTGGGTACGGCGGGTCTCGGATTCGACGCACGTGTGGCCCATGCGTTCGACAAGAGCCGTGGTCGGGGCATGATCGGTTATGCGCGGATCATCCTCCGGGAGATCCTGGGTGCCGCCCCCATGCGCATGGTGGTGAAGGCGAACCACGAGACCAGCGAGGTCCAGGCCTTGATGCTGGTGTTCTGTAACACGCGCGAATTCGGCAACGGCGCGGAGATCAGCCCGGGATCATTGCCGGATGATGGTTGGGCCGAACTGCGCGTGGTGCGCAAACCGCCGTTCCTCGGACTGCTCAAGGCCTTCGTGCAGATCTACACCGGACGTGCGGACCGCAGCCCGCACATCCGCAACATCGTCACACGCCAAGCCACCGTGTGGCAGGAGGGCACGCTCGCCCACCTGGATGGGGAGCCCGTGGACGTAGGGCACGAGGTGATCTTCAAGCTGGAGCCGAAAAGGCTTTGGGTGGTGCGCTGATCCCCGCCCATGGCCCCACGAAGCCCATGCCCGCTCACGGCATGGCGTTAGGCACGATCTCCAGGGCAACAGCACCACGCATAACGGAACAGTGGTGCGTTACTCCGCACCCACCTGGCCGCTCCGGCGCTGTTGCTGCATGGGGTTCGGTTGGCCGCCGCGCTCGCGTTCCTTGAACACATCGAAGCGGGTGGACACCAGGCGCGGAGGCCAGCTGTTGTTGTTGAGGTCGCAATCGGCGGTCTCCAAGAAGGGGTCGAGCACAATGGCCTTCACCTCTTTGCGCTTCACGAACACCTTGGTCACCTCATCGCTGGTCTTCCAGATCTCCGCTGGGATCCGCTCCACCTCCTTGGAACCATCGGTGTACTCCCATTCCAGGATCAGGGGCATCACCAAGCCACCGACGTTGCGGAACGCCACT
>SSGN01000104.1 GCA_008016945.1 Flavobacteriales bacterium | reverse complement strand
GTTTCGAGAAGCACGAGGTGGTGCTCCTGCGCGGGGTGACCTCGAGCGGCAAGACCGAACTGTACATCACCCTGATCCTGGAAGCGCTCTCCCGTGGTCAGCAGGTGCTCTACCTTCTTCCGGAGATCGCCCTCACCACCCAGATCATCGCCAGGCTGCGATCGCGGCTCGGGGAAACGGTGGCCGTTTTCCATTCGCGCATGGCCCAGCACGAGCGCACCGCCCTCTGGATGCGCTGCACCAGCGATACACCGCCGCGCGTGATCGTGGGGGCGCGGTCGGCCATCTTCCTGCCCTTCACCCGGCTGGGCCTGGTGATCGTGGACGAGGAGCACGACCCGAGCTACAAGCAACACGAACCCGCACCGCGCTACCATGCCCGCGACATGGCCATCGTGCTGGCCGCCTTGCATGGTACGAAGGTGCTGCTGGGCTCCGCCACACCGAGCATGGAAAGCCTGTACAACGCACGTAGCGGGAAGTACGGCTCGGTGGAACTGCTGGTGCGATACGGCGATGTGCGCATGCCGATGATCACGCGGGTGGACCTGCGCGACGCGGCCAAGCGGAAACTGATGCGCGGTCATTTCTCGGCCACGCTGATCGACCATATCCAACAGGCACTGGACAAACGCGAGCAGGTGATCGTGTTCCAGAACCGCCGTGGCTACGTGCCGGTGTGGCAATGCGAAACATGCGATTGGGTCCCCCAGTGCGACCAGTGCGACGTGAGCCTGACCTACCACAAGTTCCAGCACCAGCTGCGCTGCCACTACTGCGGCAGGCAGTACGCTCCACCCACGCACTGTGGCAACTGCGGCAGTTCTCGCCTGCGGATGCTGGGCTTCGGCACGGAGAAGATCGAGGAGGAACTGAGCGAGCTGTTCACCAGCGCACGCATCGCCCGCATGGACCAGGACACCACCCGTGGACGCCACGCGCTGGACCGCATCCTCACCGCCTTCGGGCAAGGGGCGGTGGACATCCTGGTGGGCACGCAGATGGTGACCAAGGGACTCGATTTCGACCACGTGAGCACCGTGGCCATCCTGAACGCCGACAACCTGATGCGCTTCCCCGACTTCCGGGCGCATGAACGGGCCTTCCAGCTGATGGCGCAAGTGGCCGGCCGTTCGGGAAGGCGAAAGACCGCGGGCACAGTGATCATCCAAGCACAGGAGGTACAGCATCCGATATTGGAGCTGGTGGTGCACCACGATGTGGAAGGCATGTACCAACGCGAATTGGAACACCGCCGTACCCATGGCTACCCGCCCTTCATGCGTCTGGTACAACTCACGTTGAAGCACCGTTCCGAAGAACGTGTCGCACACACCGCACACACGCTGGCGCATGCATTGCGCCCCTACTTCGGCGACCTGGTGCTGGGGCCGGAGATCCCCGTGGTATCGCGTATCCGCGACAAACACCTCCGGCGCCTGTTGGTGAAACTACCGAGAGCCACGCACCAAGCGGGCAAGGAGCACCTTCGCGACACCATCGACAGGGTGTTCGGCGATAGCGCCCACAGCGCGGTACAGTTGGTAACGGATGTGGACCCGCTCTAAGAACCGACCACCCCGCTGATCCCGGCCATGGCATCCCCCCACCCCAACGCCCCAACGCACGCGCGCCGCACTCGGCTCGTGACCCTGTTGTTCGGGCTGCTCTGCGTGCTGGTCGCGGTGTATGCCACGCAGCGGCTCGACATCGGCCTGTACGATGAGACCGCCTACCTCCATCGCGGGGCCATGATCGATACGGAAGGGATGCCCGACGCCGACATGGCACCGCTGTATTCGTTGTGGTACCGGGCGCTTCAGTTCGTCCTTGCGGATCCCGTTGACCGCTACTTCCTGAACCTGGGCTTCACGATCGCCTTGTTGCCCTTCCTGTTCTTCCTCGTGCTCCGCGCGCTGGGCACATCGATCTCGGCGGCATTCCTTGCGGGCCTGTTCATCCTGCTCTCCACGCTGAACATCCTGAACTGGCCGCGCGTATCGGTCTTCGCACTGATCATCCTCCTGCTGGGGCTCCTGTTTCGGAGCGTTTCCCGGTCACGCGATCGGGGCTGGGCCATCGTATCGTGCGCCGCGATCGTGGCCACGTACATCCGTCCGGAATTCGCCCTGAGCATATTCGGGCTCATCGGGCTGTGGATCCACGACGCCAAACGGCGGGTGCGCGGTGGAGACCCTCCGGCCAAGCGGTGGGCCTGGGTCCCCGGACTGCTGGCCCTCGTCCTCGTACTCTGGTTGGGCAGTCCATTCGGGCACGGCCGAAGCACGGTCGCCTTCGGTCAGCACTACGCGTTGAACAAGGTGGCCACTGGATCGGGCGACATGGACCCGTGGACGGGATGGGAGGCCATCGCAGCGGCGGACCTCGGCAGCTCCACCAGTCTGACCACTGCGCTGACCACGGCACCGGACCGCATCCTTTGGCACATCGGGCAGAACCTACGCCAACTGGTTCCAGCCATCGGACGGATGATGCTGCCCGCCGGGGCCCGTATGGATCGTGTCGCCTCGGTGTTGCTGATCGCGTTGTGCCTCGCCCTGGGTTGGTCCCTCTACACCACGCGCGAACCGGGAGCCCCACACCGTGGGACATACGCCATGGTCCTGGTCCTCTCGCTACCCGCCTTGATCGCTGCGGTGATCATCCATCCCCGTCAGCACTACCTGATCTTCCCGATCATCCTCTGCATGCTTCCCGCGCTCGCTCGGATCTTCCCGGTCGGCACCAGAGGCACCGATCGTGCACCATGGATGCTAGCGGCATCGGCCGCGGCGATCCTCGTGCTGTACAGTGGCCGTCCCTTCGGCAAGCCGGAACGCCCGGTGCTGGCGACGATCAACGCGTTGCGCCGATCGGAACTCCCCGGACCACTCGTGATCCTCGACCCGGACGGAGGCTATGCGACCTACCAACGCGCAGGAAGCATCCAGGTACCGACCACGGAGATGCGAACGGGGTTCAACGAATTCATCGCGAAGCACGGCATCAACGTCATCGTCTCCTCACCACGGTCGGAGGCGGATCCCCGTTTCGCCCAAGACCCCGCATGGCTCCGGTTCAAAGCGGATCCGCGCGGGGCCGGCGCGCGCGTGGAACAGGTGGCCGGTACGGCCATCACGATCTATACGCTCGAGGCTCCGGTGCGGCTACCCCATCGGCCCGCCCAAGAGTAGCTCGGGGTATTCGAACGGATCACTGGCACCGGCCCTATCGCCCCACGCGTTCTTCCCGAGCAAGGGCCTCACCGCATGCGCTTCCATGGCGTCCGCAGGCCATGGCTTCACAAGGTCCGCCAAAGCTGCACGATCACCCGGACCACGTACCGGGGACAACCAAACCTCCTGTTCCCGTTCGCCCAGCACCACAGGCATTCGCGGCCCCGTGGGTCCAGGCTTGTTGTGGATACGTGCCATCAACGCATTGGCCTCGGTGGTGACGATGCTGAAGGTGGTGAGCGCATCGCCACTC
Source organism: Flavobacteriales bacterium (assembly GCA_008016945.1). The sequence goes on along the minus strand of SSGN01000104.1, from coordinate 5,368 downwards.
GGATGCACCCATTCTTCCCACAACGCCGCGAGCGCGAACGGTGCCCCGCCCTTCAGGTGGATGAAGAAGGGATAGGCCTTGCCTCCCAGATGGTAGTGTTCATAATAGCCTTCGACGAACACGATGGCCCGCCGCTGTTCCGCTGCGCTGCGGAAGGCGGGTTTGTCGAACATGGTCTCGCCGCGGGCGTTGAGCGTCTGTTTCCGGAAACGTGCGAGTTCGCCGAGATCCTTGAACCAAGTCGGCACCAAGCCCCAGGAGAGCAGCCGTGGCTCGTTCGGCGATCCGTCGGTATAGAGGACCAACTCGGGGTGATCGAAGCCATTGGCGAACCAATGTTCCACCACACCCTTGGGCTGCAGCAAGCGTTGTAAACGATCCACCGCAGGTTGATCGCCTCTGCTGCGGGCGATGTTCAACGCCATCTCCGTTCGCGCCTTCACACCATAGCACATGGCGCAAAGTTGGCACGGTCGGACATCCGCGACCACCGCACTCCGGCCTGGTCCTGCGGCACCCGGGTGCCAACCGTTCATCATCCGGCACCCCGCCCCCCACAAAAACCCAGCAAGGGCGCACCGGCCCAACACACATTTGGTCCAAGCCACACCCCGGAGCATCCTCATGGACCGCACGATAGACCCTCGCCCACAACGTCGGAAGAAACTCATCGCACTGGGATGCGCGGGTGGGGTGCTGCTTCTTGGCGGCATCCTATGGGGCGGATCCTTCACCACGCGCCGCGTACGCATCGAGGCCGCGAAGGTCACGTTGAGCAGCGTGACGCGCGGGTCGTTCAAGGAATTCATCCCCGTAACGGGAACGGTGCAACCCATACAGACCGTATTCCTCGATGCCTTGGAAGGGGGTACCGTGAAACAACGTTTCGTGGAGGACGGCACCCCGGTGCGGGCCGGAGATCCGATCATCGAGCTGAGCAATCCGCAATTGCACATGGATGCCATCAATCGGGAGGCGCAGTTGCTGGACCAGCAGAACAACCTACGCACCACGCGACTGGCCATGGATCAGCAGACCACCCGCTTACGCGATGAACTGCTCAACCTGGACAAGGAACTGAAACGACTGGAGCGGGATGGGCGGATCGATGAACGCTTGGTCCAGGACTCCCTGCTCGCGCGGAACACCTTCCTGGCCGATCGGGAACACCTCGAATACATGCGTGAGAAACGCAAGCTCGTGGCCGCCAACGTCCGCAGCGACTCCCTCTTCCGCCTCAGCCAGCTCGGTTCCATCACCAACAACCTGGCGTTGATCGACCAGAACCTCGCCTTCCTGCGGGAGAACCTTCAGAACCTGGTGATCAAGGCACCGAACGATGGGCAATTGAGCGGATTGAACGCCGAGCTGGGCCAGACCAAACAACGGGGTGAACGGATCGCCCAGATCGATGTGCTCGAGCGGTTCAAGGTGCGGGCCCGGATACCCGAGCACTATGTGAGCCGGGTAACCATCGGCCTGCAGGGCTCCTTCACCCATGCCGGACGGCAACACCTTGTCGAGGTGTTCAAGATCTACCCCGAAGTGAGTAACGGCGAGTTCGATGTCGACCTGCGCTTCGTCGGGGAAAAACCCACGGACATCCGTCGTGGCCAGACCTTCCAGGTGCGCCTGCAGTTGAGCGAGGACGTGGAGGCCGTGATGGTGCCTCGCGGCCCCTTCTTCCAAGACACCGGGGGACAATGGGTGTACGTGGTCGGCGAAGATGGAAGGGGCACGAAACACGCGGTGAAGCTGGGCCGCCAGAACCCCGAACACTACGAGGTGTTGGAAGGACTCCGTCCTGGCGACCGGGTGATCACCAGCCGATATAACGCCTTCAACGACGCCGATGAACTGCTGATCGAATAGCTCCATGAGCGCACGCACCACGTGTCGAACACAGACGTGATGCGGCATGCATGCCGCCAAGGAGCACCTACAACACGCACAACACAACCCCTCATGAGCCTTCTACGAACACAGAACCTATCCAAGGTCTACCGTACCGACACCGTGGAGACCACGGCACTGAGCAGCGTGGACATCGCCATCGCCCGAGGTGAATTCGTGGCGATCATGGGGCCCAGCGGCTGCGGGAAATCCACCTTGCTCAACATCATCGGTCTGCTGGACGCCCCGAGCGGTGGCCAGTACCTCGTGAACGGCGAGGACGTGGGCGGATACAAAGAACGCAAGCGCGCCGAACTGCGGAAGAACACCATCGGGTTCGTGTTCCAGAGCTTCAACCTGATCGATGAGCTCACCGTGAAGGAGAACATCGAACTCCCGCTGATCTACACCCGGATGCGCAAAGACGAGCGCATGGAGCGCGTGCAAGCAGCCATGGATCGCATGAACATCGCGCATCGAGCGGATCACTTCCCCCAACAGCTCAGCGGTGGTCAGCAGCAGCGGGTGGCCATCGCACGGGCGGTGGTGAACAGTCCGGACCTGATCCTGGCCGACGAGCCCACGGGCAACCTGGACAGCGCCATGGGCGATGAAGTGATGGGGCTGCTCCGTGAACTGAACAAGTCGGGAACCACGGTGATCATCGTGACCCACAGCATCCGCGATGCGGGGTATGCCCAGCGCACCATCAAACTACTGGATGGCAAAGTGGTGGAAGCGGGGATACCCGCCCAAGCCCTACTCTGACCTACGCTCCATGTGGAAGAACCACCTCCTCATCGCCTGGCGCAGCCTGAAGCGCGACAAGCTCTTCGCGGCGCTGAACATCCTGGGCCTGGCGATCGGTATCACGGCCTGCATGCTCATCTACATCTACGTGCAGGATGAGCTGAGCTTCGATGCCCACCATGCGAAGGCCGACCGCATCTACCGCATCCAGGCCCACTACCAGTTCGGCGATACCAGGGACGACTTCGGCATCACGCCCTTCCCGATCATGGAGGCACTGCTCAAGGAGTATCCGGACATCGAGGCCGGTGTCTCGCTGTTCCAGCTCGGGCAGACCACACTGGAATACAACGGCCACAAGTACGTGGCGCAGGACGGCTACAACGCCGACACCAGCACCTTCCGCACCTTCGACTTCACCTTCACGCACGGCGGCCCCGAGGCGCTCGACGAGCCGGACAACATCGTGATCATGCAGGACATGGCCACGCGCATGTTCGGCGCGGAGGACCCCATCGGCAAGCTCGTCACCCGCAACGGCCGCGCGCTGAAGGTGGCCGGTGTGATCGACGGCAAGGCGGAGAACACGCACATCCCCATGGGTGTCTTCATGAGCCGTCTGGGCATGCCGCCGCAGGCCAAGGCCCAGCTCGACCAGTCGTGGGGCAACAACAGCTGCTTCAACTATCTGGTGCTGGCCCCGGGTGTGGATGAGCACGCCTTCCAAGGCAAGATGGATGCCTTCGTCACCAAGTACATCATCCCGCAATGGGGCGGCGACCAGTTCCAAGGAAGCATCCGCTTCAACCTGGAGCCGCTGCGCGAGGTGCACTTCAACAACGAGCTGATCTACGACACGCCGAAGAAGGGCAACAAAGCCTACGTGACGCTCTTCGCCCTGGTGGCCGTGCTGGTGCTCGCCATCGCCTGCATCAACTACATCAACATGAGCACGGCCGATGCCACACGCCGCGCGAAGGAGGTGGCCCTGCGCAAGGTGAGCGGGGCGCAGCGCGGGCAGCTCGTGGCGCAGTTCATCGGCGGCAGCGTGATGATCGCGGTGATCGGCATCGGCGTGGCGCTGGCCCTGCTGTGGCTCGCGTTGCCTGCGTTCAACAGCATCACGGAGAAGGAGATCGGCATGGGCTACCTGTTGCGCGGGAGTTTCGTGGTCGTCGTCCTGCTCATCGTACTCGCCATCGGCGTGGTGGCGGGCAGTTATCCCGCCTTCTTCCTTTCCCGCTTTTCACCGCAACTGTTGCTGAAGGAAGGCATTGCCAGCGGTGCCGGGAAGCAGCGTGTACGCAAGGTGCTCATGGGCGCGCAGTTCGCCATCGCGCTCTTCATGGTGGTGGGTACGCTCGCGGTGTTCGCACAACTGCACTGGCTGCGCACCACGGACATGGGCTTCCGCAAGGAGAACCTGCTGAGCATCACCATGCCCTTGCCGCCAGGTCCGGATACGCTGGCGTGGGACAAGCTGCGGCCCGTGAAGGATGAATTGATGCGGCAGAGCTTCGTCACCGGTGCGGCCTTCACGCAGAACCTGCCCGGCCAGGGCAGCGGCCGCTGGGTGCTGAAGGTGAACACGCCGGAGGGGCGCATCGACAAGCCCATGCCCACCATGAGCACCGATGCCGACTTCCCCGCATTGCTCGGCGTGGAACTGGCGGCGGGACGCTACTTCGACCCCGCCATCCCCAGCGACCGCGTGAACGCCGTGATGGTGAACGAGAGCGCGGTGAAGGCCTTCGGTTGGAAGGATCCGTTGAGCGAGAAGATCTTCATCCCCGGCGATGCGCAGGCCAGTCCGCCGCAGGCCGACCAGGAGCTCACCGTGATCGGTGTGCTCAAGGACTTCCACTACACCAGCTTGCACACGCCAATTGAACCGCTGGTGATGTTCCAGAGCGACCAGCGTTATGGTGCGCAGAACCTGGTATTGCGGCTGGAACCCGGTGATGTCGCCACCCAGTTGGCCACGTTGCAGGGCGAGTGGAAGAAGCTGTTCCCCAACGCGGAATGGGACGCCACCTTCCTCACGGACAGCATCGCCCAGCTGTACCAGGCCGAGGACAAGCTCTACCGCGTGTTCACCGCCTTCGCCGTGCTCACCATCGTGCTCACGGTGATGGGTCTTTACGGTCTGGCGTTCTTCACCACCAAGCAGCGCACCCGCGAGATCGGTATCCGCCGCGTGATGGGAGCGCCACTGTTCGACATCGTCCGGCGGCTCAACAAGGAATTCGTGGTGCTGCTGGGCCTGGCGCTGCTGCTGGCCTTCCCGCTGGCCTACTACGCCATCGGCCGTTGGCTGGAGACCTTCGCCTACCACACCAGCATCTCACCCCTGCTCTACGCCGTGGCCCTGCTGATCACCCTTCTCGTTACCGTGTTCACGGTATCTGTGCAGGCGTACCGGGCGGCGGTGGCGGATCCGGTGAAGGCCCTGCGATACGAGTGACACGCGCTTTCCGGCATCCATCGCCGTGCACTGGCGGCTGTGGTATTCGGCGGCACCCAGCCCCTCCTCCCGATCTCCGTGACAAGCCCGCCTGAATTGTCTCCGCAGTGCGGAGACAATTCAGGACTTGCCCCAGGCCACGATCTTGATCACGGATCCTCCATATTTGGGTCATGGCCGTGAGCAGGAGAAAGACCGTAGCAAGCAAGTCCGTGGTTCGCAAAGCCGCGCCTCGTGCAACGCACGTGAAGAGGCGGAAGC
>SSGN01000174.1 GCA_008016945.1 Flavobacteriales bacterium | reverse complement strand
GTAGCCCACGTTTTCCAGGTCGTTGTGCTTGCCGCCGGCGCGCAGGCAGGCCTGCACGCTGGCCGCGCGCACGTAGGGGCGCTTGTCGGTGCCCAGAAACACGTCCTTGAACTGCACCATGCCGCTGTTGGTGAACATCAGCGTTGGGTCGTTGCCGGGCACCAGCGGACTTGAGGGCACCACGGTGTGGCCCTTGCTTTCAAAGAAGTCGAGGAATGACTTGCGGATGTCGGCGACGGACATGGGGGGAGTTGACGTTTTCATGATGAAGTTTTTGACGATTCAGGCTGGGTGAGCAGTTCGATCTGCACACCCTTGAACTTGAGGAAATCGCGGTCGAAGGTACCGACGCAGGCGGCGTGTTCAACGGCCAGCGCGGCCAGATGGGCATCGTTGGTCAGATTGCCGGCCGTGCCGCATTGCAGCAGCAGCTTGAACAGCACGCTGGCGTGGTGTGCCCCGGGGTTGACGAGCGTGGCGCGCGGATGCGAAAGCCATTCATCGACCATCGACGTCGCGTCGCCCACGGACAACGGCGCGGCCATGACGTGCGGGTGCGTGGCCACGCGCACAAAGCCGATCAGCGCATTCCAGGCAAATGCGATGCCGCCAGGCGCGGCGAAAGCGCTCGACAGCCACGACGCTGCTACGGAATGAAAAGGACTGCTGGCGTTGACGCTGTAGACCAACAGATTGGTGTCGGGCAGCTTCACTTTTCGGGTTGATTCTTTTGCCGCCATTCGGCACGCAGACGCGCGTCGAGCTTCAGAAACTCCTGCACGTCCATTTCGTCCAGCAACTGGTTGGCCTTGGTCAAATCTACCAATGGCTCGCCCATGTGAAACGTGCGTTGAATGAACGGCGGAATGTCTTCGCGCGACGCCTCGCCCTTGGCATGCAGCGGCACGATTTTCGCCACCGGTTTGTTGTGGCGCGTGATGATGACCTCCTCACCCGCCTCGGCGCGAGCGACGAATTCGGACAACCGGGTTTTGGCCTCGAACAGGCCAACGGCGGCGATGGTCATGACGGGCCTTTCATGCAAATTGGTTGAATCAACCAGATTTTAGCGGTTTTGCGCGGCTTGTGCGGCGCAGCAGCAGGCGGCTGAAACTTCCATCCGCGCCGTAACAACGCCGCGCACGGGCCCTCCACACTGCCCGTCTCCCCCACTCTGCCAAGGACGCGACGTGATCGCCGTTATCTTTGAACTCTGGCCGGCCGAAGGCCAGGGCAACCGCTACTTCGACACGGCGACTGGCCTGCGCGAAGACCTCGCTGGCATCGATGGCTTCATCTCGGTCGAGCGCTTTGAAAGTGTCAGTACGCCAGGCAAGTTCGTCTCGCTATCGTTCTGGCGCGACGAGGCCGCCGTGGCCGCGTGGCGCAACCGGCCGCCGCGCCGCGCCGCGCAAGCCGAGGGCTGCGCCAGTGTCTTTTCCGACTATCGCCTGCGCGTGGCCCAGATCCTGCGCGACTACGGCCTGCGCGAACGCGCGCAGGCACCGAGATTCCTTCACGCCCCTTCTCGCAGCCGCCGCATGACCCTCACCTGCTTGATCCGCTACGAAATCGACACCTTTCAGAAAGACGCCTTTCGCCAGTACGCCGAGCACTGGGGGCGCATCATTCCGCGTTGCGGCGGGCATCTGTTGGGCTACTGGCTGCCGCACGAGGGCAGCAATTACGAGGCTTGGGGCCTGATCAGTTTCGATTCACTCGCCGCCTACGAGACCTACCGCGCACGCCTGCGCGCCGACGACGACGGCGCGCGCAACTTCTTCTGGGCGCAGGAAAAGCGCTTCGTCCAGGGCGTTACGGGCACGCTGAACCAGGCCGCGCACGCGCCATCGGCGGCCTGAGCCCTTAACCGCGCTTCGCCCGCATCGCCGCGCAGATGGCCGACCCGACGCGGGCGCGCATGCTGGCCTGCCTGCTCGGGGGGCGAGGCGCGCACGGCAGGCGAACTGGCGCGGCGTCACGCCGCATGCGGCCACTTCGCAACTGGCGCAACTCGAACATGCGGGTTTGATCTGCGCGCGGCGGCAAGGCCGCCACAAGTACTTCACACTGGCCGACGCCGACGTGGCGCATGTGCTCCTACGTGCGGAAAGGCTGGCTGCAGGCCAACCAGGACAGCCGTGCCTTGCGCACTACGGCAGCAGGCGAGCGAAACTTGCTGCCGATCGTCGGGCCTTGAGCACCGTCACATGACGGAACGCGCGATAGGGACGACGCCCAGCGCAGCGCAAAGCGATTTTTCAGCGCGTGCGACCGTAGCCGCCTTGTCCAGGTGGGCGCAAACGAACCGATCCTGCTGCCCAGCGTCGACTCAGGCGCCACGAGCCAACTCATTGCGCCGCCACGTGGCCGGCGGCGCGCGATAGTGGCGCGTGAACGCCCGGCAAAAAGCCGCTTCGCTGCCGTATCCGGCGCGCTCCGCGATGGCCGCGATCGGCGCATCCGACTGAACCAGCTCCGCGGACGCGAGATACAGCTTCCATTCCCGCAGATAACGCATCGGCGACATCTGCAGGACTTCATTGAAGCGTTGACACAGCACGGTCTTGGACACACCCACCGCTGAGGCCAGACGTTCCTGCGTCCACGCGTCATCCGGAGCGTGGTGCAGCGCCTTCAACGCCCGATGCAGGACCGGGTCACCCAGGGCCGCAAGCCACCCGCCGCTGGCCTGGGCGCTGACCATCTGCCGCCGAAGCAGCTCGATGAACACGAGTTCGCTCACGCGCGAGACGATGGTCATTCCGCCCGGCGAGGGCTGGTCGATCTCGCGGATCAGCCGCTGCACCGCCGACAACAACCAGTCGGAACGGTCCTCCGTGGTGTGCGCCACCATCACCTCCGGCAGCTGCGCCGACAGCGGCTGAAAGTCCAGCACACGCGCTTCGATGAAGCCACACAGAATGCGTGCGCGCCGCCCAGGGCCCTGATACCGCACGGTCGGAATGCGATGCCACGGCGGCGGCGGCACGTCGTCGCCCGGGCTGAGCAGGCGATTCGAATCGGCCGAACCGAAGAAGTGGGCGGTTCCCCTGGGAAAGATGAGCACATCGCCGCTTCCCACAGCCATGCGTGTGGCGCCCATGTCGAGCCACAGATCGCCTTCGATCACGATATGCATGCTGACCGAGCCGGGCGGACGAAACGGCGCCGGCGACGCGTCGACCATCCATTCGCCGTACGGCTCGAAGCAGTATTGCAGGCACTTCGATACGCGGATGTCGCGCAGCAGGCGCGACAGCACGTCCATCCCCTCGACGTGGGACAACACCGGTCCGGCCGTCGGATCGATCAAGACTTGCGGAAGCTCGGCCAAAGACAACTCCTCATGCGGATTCGATACTGCGATTCACTCTACAGCTTCGTTTATCAAGGAGAAAGCTATGGCTGACAAGCTCGTTATTCTGATGTCGCGCGGGATCGATTCCGAAATGTCCTCGGTGGCCTTCACCCTGGCCAACGGCGCGCAGACGGCCGAGATGCAGGTGTTCGTCTTCCTCACCAGCGCAGCGGTCGATCTGGCGCGCAAGCGTGGCCAGCAGTTGACCCACGTGTCGCCGCTCGATCCGTTGCGCCAGTTGATGGACGCATTCCTCTCCCGCGGCGGAAAGATCTGGGCCTGCCCGCCGTGCGTGACTTCAAGAGGTTACGAGGCTGCCGATTTCATCGACGGTATCGAGATCAAGGGTGCCAGCGCGATGTTCGAACAAGTAAAGGCCGGCGCTGCCACGCTGTCGTTCTGAGTCGCGTCACGCCGCTCGGCAGCCACAGCAGTGCGCCAATTAAGGCGCTGTTGGCCTCTTGACCCCGTCCCCACGAATCATGACGTTCTTCCATGCTACTTTCTGGCGGTCGCGGCTGCGCCATTGGTTGCTTAAACTGATATCCAACTTAGCGCCGCTCGCGGCTTGCGCCCTACCCGCGGCTGCCGCCGTGCCGCCGCACGAGCGGCAGGTGCTGGTCGATCTGTTTGCCAGCACCAGCGGACAGCAATGGACCACCAAGTCCAACTGGCTCGACGCAGACCCGTGCGATGCGGTCAACGGCTGGTTCGGCATTTACTGCGACAGCGCCCGGGCGCATGTGACCTATATTGCGCTTCCGAACAACAACTTGAGGGGCAAGCTGCCGGAGACTCTCAACCAGCTGACCATGCTCAAGAGCGTCGAATTGACCAGCAACTTCCTGTGGGGACCCATTCCCTCCCTGCAAGGCATGACGGCGTTGTTCTCATTTGACGTGAGGGACAACCTGTTCACAGGCAGCGTTCCGTCGCTCGCAGGGCTGACATCGCTGGCCGGGTTCGATGTCAGCGACAACAAACTGACCGGGCCCGTGCCTGCGGCGCCGCCTTCGCTGTGGGACAACTCCTCGCGCCTGTGTCCCAACTACCTCAACACCCCCTCGCCCACCGACACGGCTTGGAACATGGCCACGAGCGGACAACCTGCCCAGCCGTGGTCGGCATCATGCAGCGCGCCGTATCGTGTCTCGGTCAGCATCACGGCCGCGCCGGGCACCGCCAGTCCGCCGGGCTACCTTATTCCCCTCGGCAGCACCGCCACTTTTTCGGTCACGCCGCCCGCCGGCCAGGTGGTGAACCAGGTCAGCTCGGGCTGCGGAGTGCCTTTTTTCGCGCCACCGCTGGTCACGCCTGGGCCGTTGACCACGTTCACGACACCGGTGCTGGGTGACAGTTGCCTAATTTTCGTCACGTATCGTGCTGCCTTGCCCGGTGAGGGGAACGGCGGTGGCAACGCAGCCGCGGTGACCTCCGTGCCCACGCTGAGCACCTGGGGGCTGCTGCTGCTGGGATGGCTGGCCACGTGTCTGGTCTTGTTTGGGCTTCGCATGAAGCCTGAGAAGTCTCGGTAGAAAAAAAACGAAGGCCATCAGCAGCCTTGCCATTTCATCGCGAGCCTCTATAAGAAAAAAAGGCCCGCAGCGCTTATCCATTAAGCGCTGCAAGCTATAAAAAATATAGTATGGGTGGAATTCTTGGCCGGCGCCAGAGAACAACAGACGGGTCATTCGGTCGGGCTGAGCCTGTCGAAGCCGCTGCAAGACATATGCCTCGACGAGCGTGGCGTGATACCAACCCTCAGCGGCCGCGGTACTCCCCCAAGCGGTGATAGCGCGGCGGCTGCGCCTTCAAGTCGGACCAGATGAGCTCGACCTGGCTGACACGCCAGCGGATGGCTTGCGACAGCGGCGCAAGCGTAGTGTGCTCGGCGCGGCGCAGGGTGGTCAGGTGCGGCCTGAAGCCGCTGGTGGCGGCGGGCAGGCCCGCTTGCCGCGCCAGTTGCGACGTGGCGTGGTGCAGCGCGACGAGTTCGCGATTCGGTTCGGGCACCAACACGGCAATGACGCCGCTGGGCGCCTGCCACAGCTCGGCTTGCGTGAGGGTGATCTCGAACGGCTCGAAGCGCAGCGCTTGCAACGCCGCCAGCCAGTCGCGCTCGTGCGGGGCATCGACCTGGCTGAAGAACTGCAGCGTGAGGTACATGCGCTCTGGCACCGGGTGCAAACGCCGAGGCAGGCCGGGCCAGCGCTGGCGCGCGGCATCGATGGCGGCGCACGCCTCGGGCGGCGGAAACAGTGCGTTAAACAGGCGCCGGGGTGCGGCGGGCGTGGTCAGTTTGGTCATGGCAAACAGCGCGTGTTGGAGCGCTGCGGTTTCGGGCAGGGAGGAAGTGTGACGCGCGGACGGCGCGTACATCAATGAAAGTCCCGGCTCGTCGTCAGGCCCGCGATGCGGCCCAACAGCGGCGTCAGATCGACAAACCGCTGCGCAATCAGGTGGCGCACGTGGCCGTCGCTGTCCCGGCTGATTTGCCATTCGCCCTGCACCGCCAGCAGGCGCGAGCGCAGCAAGGCGTTGCGCTGGTCTTCGTCCACCCGCGCGCTTTTCCAGACGATGACGTTGACCGGACCGGTCTCGTCTTCCAGCGTGACGAAGATGGTGCCCTTGGCCGTGCCCGGCTGCTGGCGGCCTATGACTAAACCGCAAGCAGTGACGCGTCGGCCATGCGGCAGCGCGTTCAGCGCCGTGGCGGTCTGTACGCCGCGCCGCGCCAGACGTTCGCGCAGCAGCGCCAGCGGATGACGCCGCAGCGTGAGGCCCAGCGCAGCGTAGTCATGCACGATTTCTTCGCCTTCTGGCGCGGCGACGAGTTGCAGCGGTGTCTCATCGATGGGGGCGTCGCGCAGCAGCGCGGGCGATGCTTTCAGAGCCGCGCTTTCCCACACCTGCTGACGGCGATGACCCGCCAGACTGAGCAATGCGTCGGCCGCGGCCAGCACGTTCAACTCGCGCGTGTCGAGTCGCGCGCGGCGCGCCAGATCGTCGACGCTGGCAAAAACCCGATCGGCTCGGGCGACTTCGATGCGACGAGCGGCGTCCTTATTCAAGCCTTGCACCAAACACAGGCCCAGACGAACGGCGGAGCGGGAGAAATTTTCATCTGACCCCAATTTATTTTCCAATGTACAGTCCCATCCGCTCACGCCCACATCGGGAGGCAGCACGGTGACGCTGTGGCGCTGCGCATCCTGAATCAGTTGCGCCGGGCCGTAGAAGCCCATGGGCTGCGAATTGAGCATGGCCGCCAGAAAGGCCTCGGGTTCGTGGCACTTGAGCCAGCTGCTTTCGTAGGCGATCAGGGCGAAGCTGTAGGCGTGGCTTTCAGGAAAGCCGTATTCGCCGAAGCCCAGGATTTGCTTGAAGATGCGCTCGGCAAAGTCATCGCTGTAGCCGCGCTCGCGCATGCCGTCTTTGAGCTGTGCCTCGAACTTGTGCACGCCGCCGTGGCGCTTCCAGGCGGCCATGGAGCGGCGCAACTGATCGGCCCGCTCGGCCGAAAAGCCGGCGGCGATGATGGCAATTTCCATCACCTGTTCCTGGAAGATCGGAATGCCCAGCGTGCGCTCCAGCGCCTTGGTCAGCGCGGGTGCCACGCCGGACGACTCTTTCGATGAGCGCTCGCATTCGTAGGTCTTGTCGCGCGCCCACCGTTCGCGCGCCTTCAGGTACGGATGCACCATGCCGCCGCTGATCGGCCCCGGCCGCACCATGGCGACCGCGACCACCAGGTCGTAGAAGCGCCGGGGCCGCAGGCGCGGCAGCATCGACATTTGTGCGCGGCTTTCGATCTGAAAAGTACCCACAGTGTCGGCGGCGCAAATCATGTCGTAGGTGATCTTGTCCTCACGCGGAATGTCCTGCCGCGTCATGACACGACCACGCCGCTGGCCGACCAGATCGAGGCAACGCTGCATCGCCGTCAGCATGCCGAGCGCGAGCACGTCGACCTTCATCAGGCTGAGCGCTTCCAGATCGTCCTTGTCCCATTGAATGACTTGTCGATCGGCCATGGCGGCGTTCTCTATAGGCACCAGGCGCGTCAAGCGCGTTTCGGTCAGCACGAAGCCGCCGACGTGCTGGCTCAGATGACGCGGTGCGCCGCGCAGTTGCTCGGTCAACTCCAGCCACAGCGCGGCCAGGCGCGGCGTGATGGTGGCGTCCACGTCCTGCGCCAGCGCGCCCAGGCGGTGCGCGGCCAGGCCGTCTTCGAACCAGTGGTGGTCTTTGGCGAAGGCGTCGATCAGGTGTTCATCCACGCCCAGTGCCTTGCCCACGGCGCGCAGGGCGCTACGCCTTCTGTAGCAGATCACCGTGGCTGCAAGCGCGGCGCGGTCACGACCGTATTTGCGATAGATGTACTGGATGACGTCTTCGCGCCGCTCGTGCTCGAAATCGACGTCGATGTCGGGCGGCTCGTTGCGGCGTTCACGGCTGATGAAGCGCTCGAGCAACGGATTGGAAAAGCGCGGATCGGCCTCGGTGATCCCCAAGCAATAGCACACCACCGAATTGGCCGCCGAGCCGCGACCCTGGCAAAGGATGTTCTGCCCTCGCGCCCAGCGCACGATGTCGTGCACGGTGAGGAAGAACATCTCGTATTCGCAGAACGCGATGAGGGCGAGTTCCTTGTCGATGAAACCTTGGATATTTGCCGGTACACCTTGGGGGAAGCGCCACGCTGCGCCCTCAAGTGTGAGTCGCGTCAACGCTTCGATGGGCGTTTCTCCCAAGGGCACGGTTTCCCTTGGATAGTTGTATTTGATTTCCTCCAGCGTGAAGGTGCAGCGCTGCGCCACATCCAACGTGGCGGTGAGCAATTCGGGTGGAAAGACCTCCGCCAGGCGCGCGCGCGGGCGAAGATGACGTTCGCCATTGGCGTGCAGCGCAAATCCGCATTCGGCCACCGGCTTGCCCAGGCGGATGGCCGTCATCACGTCGTGCAGGCGCTTGGCGGCGCGCACGTGCAGGTGCACGTCGCCGGCGGCAACCAGCGGGCAGCCGCTGGCCTGGCTGAGTTGCTGCAGGCGAGTCAGCCAGAGCGCATCGTCGGCGGCGCCATTCAGTTCGGCCAGCAAGGTGATTTTTGAATCAAATAAGGCTCCAGCGCTTACCCAATCAGCGCAAGCAGCTATTGATTCAGGAGTATTCAGTGATGAGCGTTGGGGCGACCACAGCAGCTCGCAATCCTGCAGCGTCGCCAGCGCATCGGCCAGCGGCGGCAGGCGGTATTGGCCTTTGTCGGCCGCGCGGCGCGCGTGGGTGATGAATTCGCACAGGTTGCCCCAGCTGTTCAGATTGCGAGCCAGCGCCACCAGCGTGCCCTGCCCTTCAAAGCGAAATTCGCTGCCGACCAGCAGCTTCAGCGGCTCGTCAACACCCAACGCCGCGCGCGATGCCTGCATGTGCAGAAGTTCCTGGTCAGCGGTGCCGGATTTCAGCGCCTTCTCGCAATCGCCCAGCGCCTTCCACGCGCGCACCACGCCGGCGACGAAGCATTCGTCGGTGATCGTCAGCGCCGTATAACCCAGCGCCCAGGCGCGGCGCACCAGGTCTTCGGGGCTGCTGGCGCCGCGCTGAAAGCTGAAGTGCGTGAGGCAATGCAGCTCGGCATAGGGCGGCGGCGCGGGCTTGGGCACGCGCGAGCGCGCGGGCAGCACGTGGATGGTGGCGCCGGGCGAGCGGGCGCGTGCGGCTTTCTTCAGCGCCTCGGCGCGCTGGGCCATTTCCTTGCGGCTGGGCTCAGGCATACAGGCCTTGCAGAAACCAGCGCGGCTGGTTGCTGGCGCCCTGCTGCGCCGAGGTGGCGCGTTCGCGGTAAATCCACAGCAGTTCGGCGGCGGGGTTTTGCGCGATGTAGTAGTCGCGCGCGGCGGCCGGTGCCGCAGGCGCGTCGTCGTCGGGCCACCAGCCGGCTTCGATGCGGCGCGGGCCGGTCAGCAGGCGCAGCGGGCCATGGTGACAAGGCTGGTCATCGCCTTGCACGTCGAGCGGCAGCGGCTCGCGCAGCAGCCAGGTGGGGGCGAGCGCGTCGGGAAGAAGCGTTGCCGCGCCCTCACCCCCCTTCGACAGGCTCAGGGCAGGCCAAGCCTCTCCCGCAGGGCGGGAGAGGGAGAGGGAGGAAGAAGCATCGCTGGTCGAATCAGGGGTCAGCAGCGCCGGGGCTTTGCGGTTTTGCGCCCTTGTCCCTTTGGGGAGAGG
>SSGN01000025.1 GCA_008016945.1 Flavobacteriales bacterium | reverse complement strand
AGAAGAAGTTCATGAAGATCATCTCCCTGGCCCCCGAAGTCCTTTAAGCCATGCAGAAGAAGACGCACATCAAGAAAGGCGACATGGTGAAAGTGATCGCCGGAGAGGACCGCACCAAGCAGGGGCGTGTGCTCGAAGTGGATCGCGTGAGCATGCGCGCCATCGTCGAGGGCCTCAACATCAACAAGAAGCACAGCAAGCCCACCACGGCCAACCCCCAGGGCGGGATCGTGGAGAAGGAAGGCCCCATTCACATCAGCAACCTGATGCTGATCGATGCGAAGACCGGTACTCCGGGTCGCGTAGGCCGCAAGGTGAACAAGGATGGCGCGCTGGAGCGTTTCGTGAAGACCAAGAAAAAGGCAGCCAAGTAAGAAGTCATGAGCTACGTACCCCGGCTTCGCGCCAAATACAAGAATGAGGTGGCCCCGGCGCTCCAGAAGGAGTTCGGTTACACCAGCTCCATGCAGGTGCCCAAGATCACCAAGATCAGCCTGAACCAAGGCTTGGGAAGTGCCGTGGGCGACAAGAAGATCGTTGAGAACGCCATCGTGGAGATGACGGCCATCGCCGGCCAGAAGGCGGTGCAGACGGTATCCCGGAAGGACATCAGCAACTTCAAACTGCGCAAGGGCATGCCCATCGGCGCTCGGGTGACGTTGCGTGGCGACCGGATGTATGAATTCCTCGATCGGTTGATCGCCGTGAGCCTGCCCCGTACCCGTGACTTCCGCGGCGTATCGCCCAAGGGCTTCGATGGCCATGGCAACTTCACCTTCGGGGTGAAGGAGCAGATCATCTTCCCGGAGATCGATATCGACAAGGTGAGCAAGATCCAAGGGATGGACATCACCTTTGTGACCACGGCACAGACCGACGCAGAGGCGAAGGCCCTGCTGAACGCATTCGGATTCCCATTCTCTGACAAGGACAAGAAATAACCCGACCGAACCATGGCCAAGGAATCGATGAAAGCGCGTGAGCGCAAGCGCGCCAAGATGGTGGAGAAATTCGCCGCCAAGCGTGCCGCACTGAAGAAGGCGGGTGAATGGGACAAGCTGCAGCAACTGCCGGTGAACGGCAGCAAGGTGCGCATGCACAACCGCTGCCAACTGACCGGACGCCCCCGTGGCTACATGCGTGTGTTCGGTATCAGCCGGAACATGTTCCGTCAAATGGCACTGGAGGGCAAGATCCCCGGTGTGACCAAAGGCAGCTGGTAAGAAAGAAACGTTAAGGACGCGGCTTTCCGCGCACCAACAAAAGAAGAGACCATGACGACCGATCCGATAGCCGACTACCTCACCCGTCTTCGCAACGCCATCATGGCGCGCAAGAAGATCGTGGAGGTGCCCGCAAGCAACCTGAAGAAGGACATCACGCGCATCCTGTACGACAAGGGATACATCCTGTCGTGGAAGACCGAGGAGGACGGCAAACAAGGCCTGATCAAGATCGCGTTGAAGTACAACGCGCAAACGCGCCAGAGCGCCATCAAGGAACTCACCCGTGTGAGCTCACCCGGCCTGCGCAAGTACGCCCACGCGAGCGAACTGCCCCGCGTGTTGAACGGCCTTGGCGTGGCCATCATCTCCACCAGCAAGGGCGTGGTCACCGACAAGGAGGCCCGTGCGCTGAACGTAGGCGGTGAAGTATTGTGCTACGTGAGCTAAGACCCGAAGAAGATGTCACGCATAGGAAAAGCACCGATCGATGTACCCAAAGGGGTGCAGGTCACGATCAGCGACAAGAACCTGGTGACCGTGAAGGGTCCGAAGGGAACGCTCGAACAAGCTGTGGACCCGGATATCACGCTGAAGCAGGAAGGGACCGAGATCACGGTATCGCGCCCGAGCGACGCCAAGCCGCATCGTTCCAAGCATGGCCTGTACCGTGCGCTCATCGCCAACATGGTGAAGGGAGCAGCGGAAGGCTTCGTGATCGAGCAGGAGTTGGTGGGTGTGGGTTACCGCGCCACCACGAAAGGCCAGCAACTGAACCTGGCGCTCGGTTTCTCACATACCGTGATCCTGGATCTGCCTCCGCAGATCAAGGTGAGCGCGGCCCAGGAGAAGGGTAAGAACCCGATCATCCGCCTGGAGAGCGCGGACAAGCAACTCATCGGCCAGGTGGCCGCCAAGCTGCGCAGCCTGCGCAAACCGGAGCCTTACAAAGGCAAGGGTGTTCGTTTCGTGGGCGAAGTCGTGCGTCGCAAGGCCGGTGAAGCAGCTGGTAAATAAGATAGACCATGGCATTCGACCGCATCAACCGCCGCCTGAAGATCAAGACCCGTGTACGCAAGCATGTGCACGGCACCACCGAGCGTCCGCGCTTGTCGGTCTTCCGGAGCAACACGGGCATGTACGCCCAGATCATCGACGACGTGGCCGGCCGTACGCTGGTGAGCGCCTCGAGCTTGAAGGACAAGAAAGCATCCGGGATCCCGAAGCTGGAACAAGCCAAGATCGTTGGCGCATCCATCGCCGAGAAGGCGAAGGCGGCGGGCATCGACAAGGTGGTCTTCGACCGCAACGGATACCTCTACCATGGCCGTGTGAAAGCACTGGCGGAAGCCGCCCGCGAAGCAGGCCTCAATTTCTGATCACACCGAACACATGTCTGAAACGACGAACAGCAAGAAGGTCAAGAGCAGCGAACTGGAGCTGAAGGACAAGCTCGTAGCGCTGAACCGCGTGACCAAAGTGACCAAGGGTGGTCGCACGTTCACCTTCGCCGCCATCGTGGTGGTGGGGAACGAGAACGGTGTGGTGGGCCATGGCCTGGGCAAAGCGAAGGAGGTGCAGGAGGCGATCGCCAAAGGCATCGACGACGCGAAGAAGAACCTGGTGAAAGTGCCGGTGTTGAAAGGCACCATCCCGCACCCACAGGAGGGTAAGTTCGCGGGTGCCCAGGTTTTCCTGAAGCCTGCGGCGCACGGTACCGGCGTCATCGCTGGTGGTGCCATGCGCGCGGTGCTGGAGAGCGTGGGGGTCACGGACGTGCTGGCCAAAAGCAAGGGCAGCAGTAACCCGCACAATGTGGTGAAGGCCACGATCGAGGCCCTGGTGAGCATGCGCGATGCGAACGCGGTGTCCCGTCAGCGAGGCATCAAACTGGAACGCGTATTCAACGGATAAAACAGGATCCGCCGAGCGATCGGCGGGGAACGACAATGAGCAAGTTGACCATCACCCAGGTGCACAGCCAGATCAAGTGCCCCAAGCGTCAGAAGGACACCCTGAAGGCCCTCGGCCTCGGCCGTATCGGTAAGATCGCCGTAGTGGAGGGCACCCCGCAGATCCGCGGCATGGTGGCCAAGGTGAACCACCTGGTGAGCGTGAAGGAGGCCTGATTTCTGAAAGGGTGGGAATTTTCCACCCCGACAACAAAAGAGCAAGACCATGGACCTGAGTAAATTGAAGCCCGCAGAAGGGGCCACGAAGAAGGAGAAACGCATCGGCCGCGGCCAGGGCAGCGGTCGTGGCGGCACTTCCACCAAGGGCCACAAGGGCCAGAAGGCGATGTCCGGATACAACCACAAGCGTGGTTTCGAGGGTGGCCAGACCACGCTCACCCGCCGCTTGCCGAAGTTCGGCTTCACCAACCCCACCCGGGTGGAGTACAAAGGGATCAACCTGGACGCGATCCAGACCCTGGCCGAGGCCAAGAAGCTGACCGAGATCACGCCGGAGGTGCTGTACAACAACGGTCTTATCGCCAAGAAGGACCGTCTGAAAGTGCTGGGTCGTGGCGAGATCAAGAGCGCGCTGACCATCACTGCGCATGCGTTCAGCGCAACGGCCAAGGCCGCCATCGAGGCCAAAGGAGGAAAGACCGAGACCATCGTGACCGTAGCAGAGAAGGCATGAAGAACCTGATCGAGACGATCAAGAACATCTGGCGCATCGAGGAGTTGCGTACGCGCATCCTCATCACGCTGGGGCTCTTACTGGTGTACCGTATCGGTAGCTTCATCGTGCTACCCGGTGTGGACAGTGCGCGTTTGGCCGCCACCGGCCCTGGAGGAGGAGGTGGGATCGTGGAGATCCTTTCGATCTTCACAGGAGGAGCCTTCACCCGTGCGAGCATCTTCGCGCTGGGCATCATGCCGTACATCTCCGCCTCGATCATCATGCAATTGGCGGGTATCGCGGTGCCCGCGGTGCAGAAGATGCAACGCGAAGAGAGCGGGCGTCGGAAGATCAACCAGTGGACGCGCTACCTCACCATCCTCATCTGCATGTTCCAAGCGCCCAGCTACATCTATGCCACCATCGATGCAGCCGCTCGTCCGGACAGTCAGTTCTGGCTCTTCACCAGCATCGTGATCCTCACCTGCAGCACGTTGTTCGTGATGTGGCTTGGGGAGCGGATCACCGAACGTGGTCTGGGCAATGGCATCTCGCTGATCATCATGATCGGCATCATCGCCCAACTGCCGCAGGCATTCGCCCAGGAGGCCGTGGGCCGCATGGGACCTGGCGGAGGAGGACCGGTGCTGCTGCTGGTGGAAGTGGTGCTCTGGGTGTTGATCATCGCCGGGTGCATCCTGCTGGTGCAAGGCACACGTCGCATTCCGGTGCAGTTCGCCAAGCGTGTGCAGGGGAACAAGCAGTACGGTGGAGTACGTAACTACATCCCGCTGAAGGTGAACGCGGCCGGCGTGATGCCGATCATCTTCGCACAGGCCATCGTGCTGGTGCCCATGTACCTGGCCCAGGCCTTCGAGAATCCCCCGCAGTGGCTCATCAACATCGCCAATAGCCAGGGTTTCTTCTACAACTTCATGTTGTTCCTGATGGTGGTGCTCTTCACGTATTTCTATACGACCATCACGGTGAACCCGAACCAGCTCGCCGATGACATGAAGCGCAATGGTGGTTTCATTCCGGGTGTGAAGCCGGGTAAGAGCACCGCAGGCCACATCGACGAATTGTTGTCGCGGATCACCTTGCCAGGTGCCATCTTCCTTGGACTTGTGGCCATCCTTCCGGCGTTCGCCGGCATGATGGGGGTCAAGCAGGGCTTCGCACAGTTCTTCGGCGGTACGTCGTTGTTGATCATGGTGGGCGTGTTGTTGGACACGCTGCAGCAGATCGAGAGCCATTTGTTGATGCGACACTATGATGGCCTGATGAAGTCGGGTCGGATCAAGGGTCGCTCGGGAGGAGCAGCGTACGGCATGGCCGGATAGATCATGGGGAAGAAGCCCGTGGTGGATCTGAGCGATGACCAGATCGCGGTGTTGAAGGAGAGTTCTTTGCTTGTTGGGAAGACCTTGGCCGAAGTGGCGGAGCACATCGCCCCCGGTGTCACCACCGGTGAATTGGACCGCATGGCGGAAGAGTTCATCAGGGACAATGGTGGCATTCCGGGTTTCAAAGGCCTGTATGGCTGCCCGAGCACACTGCTCATCAGTGTGAACGAGGAGGTGGTGCATGGCCTGCCGGGCGCGCGCACGTTGCGCGATGGAGACATCGCCAGCGTTGATTGCGGAGTGCTGATGAACGGATTCTATGGCGACAGTGCGTACACCTTCATGGTGGGCGAGGTGGCCGGACCGGTGAAGCAGTTGCTCCAGGTGACCCAGGCCTGCCTCGAAATGGGCATCGCTGCGGCGATCGATGGCAACCGTACGGGAGACATCGGGTACGCGATACAGCAGCATGCCGAGAGCCATGGCTACAGCGTGGTACGCGAACTCACCGGACATGGTGTGGGAGCACAGCTCCACATGGAACCGGAAGTGGCGAACTATGGCAAACGGGGCAATGGAGCCAGGTTGCGCACGGGCATGGTACTTGCGATCGAACCCATGATCAACATGGGGAAGAAGGAAGTACGGACCCTTGCCGACGGATGGACGATCGTGGCGCGTGATGGCCGACCGAGCGCACACTTCGAACACAACGTGGCGGTGCGTGCGGGCAAAGCCGAGGTCTTATCAACATTCAGCTACATCGAGGATGTGCTGAGGAGAAAAGGTGAATTGGTCGGTGCGTGACATGTCACGCACCGCTGAACAAGGATAGCGAACGTCCCGTTGGGACGGAACGGAGAAAGAAGGAAACGAACGGAATGAGTAAGACAGGAACCATAGAGCAGGACGGCGTCATCAAGGAGGCGCTGAGCAATGCCATGTTCCGCGTGGAGTTGGAGAATGGTCATGTGATCATCGCCCACATCTCGGGCAAGATGCGGATGCACTATATCCGGATCCTGCCTGGCGACAAGGTGAAGGTGGAGATGAGTCCGTATGACCTGAGCAAGGGTCGCATTTCATTCCGATACAAGAGTTAAGACACGATACCCAGGAAACCATGAAGGTCAGGGCCTCCCTCAAACCACGCTCGGCGGATTGCAAGATCGTCCGCCGCAAAGGGCGTCTGTACATCATCAACAAGAAGAACCCGAAGTTCAAGCAGCGTCAGGGCTGATAAACGCACGAGCATGGCACGTATCGCAGGTATCGACCTACCCAAACAGAAGCGGGGCT
This sequence comes from Flavobacteriales bacterium, assembly GCA_008016945.1. Next base: position 49,913 of record SSGN01000025.1, on the reverse strand, counting down.
GCATCGGCCTCACCTACATCTATGGTATCGGCCGCAGCACGGCACTCCATATCCTGGAGCAGGCGGGCGTGGACCCGGACACGATCGTGGAGGAGTGGACCGATGATGAACAAGGCCGGATCCGTCAGTTCATCAACGACAACATCAAGGTGGAAGGCGCGCTGCGCAGCGAGGTGCAGTTGAGCGTGAAGCGCCTGATGGACATCGGTAGCTACCGAGGTACGCGCCACCGTGCAGGTCTGCCTGTCCGTGGTCAGCGCACCCGCACGAACAGCCGTACCCGCAAGGGCAAGCGGAAGACCGTGGCCAACAAGAAGAAAGCAACGAAGTAATCAGTTGCCAGTTGTCAGTTGCCAGCAGGCTTCTACTGACAACCGACAACGGACAACCGACAACTGACAGACAATGGCAAAGCAAGAAGGCAAGGGCGGCGCTGCCGCTGGCAAGAAGAAGAAGAAGAAGGTGGTCGTGGAGGCCTATGGTCAGGCCCACATCCAAGCCACGTTCAATAACCTGATCATCAGCCTTACGAACAACAAGGGCGAGGTGATCAGCTGGTCCTCCTCGGGGAAGAACGGCTTCCGCGGCAGCAAGAAGAACACGCCTTACGCCGGACAGCTCAGCGCTGAAGAGGCCGCACGCGAAGCCCATGAACTGGGGCTGCGTAAGGTGAAGGTGTTCGTGAAGGGCCCCGGAGGTGGCCGTGAGAGCGCCATCCGTGCCCTGCACAACAGCGGTGTCGAAGTGACCGAGATCATCGACATCACCCCCATGCCCCACAACGGCTGCCGTCCACCCAAGAAGCGCCGCGTTTGATCAATAACCGTAGGAGCGCGAAGGACGCGTGCTCCGTTGTTGGTGCGTAGAGCACCCAAAAGAAGAACAGAATGGCACGTTACACAGGACCCAAGACCCGGATCGCACGTAAGTTCCAAGAGGCGATCTATGGCCCGGACAAGTGGATGGAGCGCAAGCCCCACGCCCCCGGACAACATGGACCCAACGCTCGTCGTCGCAAGAAGGACAGCGAATACAGCAGCCAGCTGCGCGAGAAGCAGAAGGCGAAATACACCTACGGTATCCTCGAGCGCCAGTTCGAGAAGATGTACAACCTGGCTGCCAGCAAGCGCGGTATCACCGGTGAGGTGTTGTTGCAACTCTGCGAATCCCGCTTGGACAACACGGTTTTCCGGTTGGGTATCGCCCCCACGCGCCGTGCGGCCCGTCAGTTGGTGAGCCACGGCCACATCACCGTTGATGGCGCTGTGGTGAACGTGGCCAGCTACGGTCTGCGTGCCGGTCAGAGCGTGGCCGTGCGTGAGCGCAGCCGGAGCCTGGAGACCATCAGCAACAGCGTTGCGGTGAGCAATCGTCGCTTCGATTGGCTGGAGTGGAACCCACAGACCATGTCCGGGAAGTTCATCGCGGCACCAGAGCGTGCCCAGATCCCGGAAACGATCCGCGAGCAGCTGATCGTGGAATTGTACAGTAAGTAAGAAGCCATCGGGGCGAGCACTGAGGAGGAGGAAAGACCAACCCAACGAACAACGATCAAGCACACATGCCCATTCTCGAATTCCAGCGGCCCGACAAGGTCACGATGATCGAATCCGATGACAAGCGCGGCACCTTCGAGTTCCGTCCCTTGGAGCCGGGTTATGGTATCACCATCGGAAACGCCCTTCGCCGGATCCTGCTCAGCAGCCTCGAAGGCCACGCGATCACCAGCGTGCGTATCGATGGCGTGGACCACGAGTTCAGCACCATCAAGGGTGTGATCGAGGATATGACCGAGATCGTGCTCAACCTCAAGCAGGTGCGCTTCCGCCGCCAGCTCGATGACCTGAGCACCGAGAAGGTCTCCTTTACCGTGACCGGCAAGGACAGCTTCACTGCGGGCGACATCGGCAAGCACACCACCGGGTTCCAGGTATTGAACCCCGAACTGGTGATCGCGCACATGGAGCCGAACGTGAAGTTGCACGTGGAGCTCACCGTAGGCAAGGGCCGTGGTTACGTGCCCGCCGACGAGAACAAGGCTCAGAACGCTCCTGTCGGAACCATCGCCATCGACAGCATCTTCACGCCGATCAAGAACGTGAAGTACACGGTGGAGAATACCCGTGTGGAGGAGAAGACGGACTACGAGAAACTCACGATCGAAGTGGTGTCCGACGGAAGCATCTCGCCGAAGAACGCACTGCAGGAAGCCGCCAAGATCCTGATCCACCACTTCATGCTGTTCAGCGATGAGCGCATCAGCTTGGAGGTGGAAGAACGGGGCACGGTGAGCGAGTCCGACGAGTTCGACGAGACCAGCCTGCACATGCGCCAGCTGCTGAAGACCAAGTTGGTGGACATGGACCTGAGCGTACGGGCACTGAATTGTTTGAAGGCCGCGGACATCGAGACCCTCGGCGACCTGGTGTCCTTCAACAAGAACGATCTCTTGAAGTTCCGGAACTTCGGGAAGAAGAGCCTTACCGAACTGGAGGACCTGGTGGAGAACAAGGGCCTGAGCTTCGGCATGAACGTGAGCAAGTACAAACTGGACAGGGAATAACGTACGGGCGCGTCAGGACGCGCCCCAACGGACACGACGATGAGACACGGAAACAAGAACAACGCGCTCGGCCGCAAGAAGGCCCACCGCGACGCGCTGCTGAGCAACCTGGCGGTGTCGCTGATCGACCACAAGCGCATCGAGACCACACTGGCCAAGGCCAAGGCCCTGCGTCTGTTCGTGGAGCCCTTGATCACCAAGAGCAAGGACGATACCACGCACAGCCGCCGTGTGATCTTCAGTGAACTACAGAACAAGGAGGCAACGGCCACCCTGTTCCGCGATGTGGCCCCGAAGGTGGCCAGCCGCCCCGGTGGCTACACGCGCATCATCAAGCTGGGCAACCGCTTGGGCGATGCCGCGGAGATGGCCATGATCGAGCTGGTGGACTTCAATACCACCTACACCAAGGAGAAGTCCGCAGGTGCAGCGAAGAAGACCCGCCGTACCCGCCGTACCACCGGCAAAGGCGCGACCGCTAAAGCCGAGCCGAAAGCCGAAGGCGGCGAGGAGGCCAAGAGCGAGTGATCGCCTCGAACGGAAATGTACCAAGGGCGCCGGAAGGCGCCCTTGGTGCGTTCAAGCCAGTTGGATGTTGCACGCGCCTGGTGCAACAAGCCATCGTACCTGCAAGAGCGTTGTGGCGATTCGGGTCACGGGATGGACCGATGGGCACCGGGACGCAGCCCCACGCTGGCCAGGACGATCACCCAGGGAAGGAGGGGCGCCAGGAAGCGTCCGCTCCACTCGTCGTGCGTTAGTCCCACGAGCGCGATGTTGAGTGCGAGGATGACCAGGACCAGGTGGATCCGTTCGCTTCTCCGGTTCCGTACGATGCCCAGCCCTGCAAGTGGATAGAGTGCGAAGAAGAGCGCGTTGATGGCATTGTGCGCGGTGGAATACCACGGCCGCGTGAGGTTGAACAGCGAGCCCACGCGCCGTAGCGTGATGCCGGCCCATTCCGATGGCCCCACGCGATCCAACAGGTGGCGTTGCGCGTCCATGATGGTGGTGCCGGTGGATCCCTCGGCACCGACCCCTCCCACACCCGCGATCACTTGCCCGCTGGCGATGGGTTCCAGCTGGGGTGCTGCGATGCGCGGCACGCTGATGGCGGCGGCGAAGAGCGCTAAGCACGCCATGGCGAAGGCCCAACGAGAGAACGGAGCCGGGATCCGCGTGCGGAACTTCCACAACAGGGCGGGTACCACGAAGAACATGCCCACGGGTCGTGCGAAGAGCGCCAGCAGACCCAGGCCGATGGTGGCAGTATCCGCGCTCGGTGAACGGTCCAGCCGCTCCACGAAGAGGATCGACATGCACGTGAAGAAATGTTCGGTGTACAGGGCGAGCGCCCAGTGCTGGATCGGTGGGCAGAGCAGGAACAGCGCCATGGCCACACGTCCGAGCGCGACATTGCCGCTGATCCGCTCGGTGAAGCGGGCCAAGGCCTCAGCGGCCAGGATGCCGAGGATCACCTGGGCGAGGATCGTGATCCATAGGCTATCGATGATCACGAACGGCAGTAGGAAAAGGATGTAGCCCGCGTACTTCAAGTAGTTCCCGGTCAGGTCGGTGAAGTCGCCGTGCAGCACGGAGCGTGCACAGCCGGTGTACTTCAGCGCCTCGTTGTCCACCAGGACACCCTGGGTCGCGCCAATGGCCACGAGCAGCAGCACGTGCATTCCGATGATGATCCATCGGGTACGCGGCAGGGCGAGCTGGTGCAGGGCGGAGTAGAACTGAGCGATGACCAAAAGTAGGGGTGTTATCAACAGCTGTGGACGATCCATTGCAGGCCCATCCCTGGGTGGCCGGTATCTTTGGGGTCTCAAACCCCGTCGTCGTCCCGCATGCTTGTAAGCCAGCACCCCGAAGCCCTTCTCCTGCTTGCCGATGGAACCATCTTCCGCGGCCGTGCGATCGGCGCTTCCGGGGTCACCACCGGAGAGATCTGTTTCAACACCGGGATGACCGGTTACCAGGAGATCTTCACCGACCCCAGCTACACCGGCCAGATCATGACCATGGCTACGCCCCACGTGGGTAACTATGGGGTGAAGGATGGCGAGGAGGAGGGTCCACGGATCAGCATCGCCGGCCTTGTCGTCAAGAAGTACAGTGAGGTATGGAGTCGCACCGGTGCTACCGGGTCGTTGGACGAGTACCTCAAGCGCCAGGGCGTCGTTGGGATCAGTGATGTGGATACGCGCAAACTGGTCCGTCACATCCGGGACAATGGGGCGCAGAACGCATTGATCAGCACCACGGAGATGGATGTTGCGGTTTTGCGCAAGCGACTGGCCGAGACACCATCCATGGTCGGCCTGGAGCTTTCCAGCAGGGTATCCACCGCTCAGGAGTACGAGGTCGGTCCGGTGGATGGAGCATTCCGGGTGGCGCTGTTGGACTTCGGCGTGAAGCGCAACATCGAGCGTTGCCTCACCGAGCGTGGTTGTCGGGTGCGTGTATTCCCCATGCACACTACGCTGGAGACCCTACTGGCCTGGAAGCCGCACGGCATCATGCTCAGCAACGGCCCCGGCGATCCCGGCGCCATGCCGGAGAGCAAGAAGCTCGTGCGCGCCATCGTGGACAGCGGTGTACCCGTGTTCGGCATCTGCCTGGGCCACCAGCTCATCGCCGAAAGCCTCGGCATGGCCACGGAGAAGATGCACCATGGGCACCGGGGGATCAACCATCCGGTGAAGGACCTGACCACCGGCCGCGACGAGGTGACCTCGCAGAACCACGGCTTCGTTGTGCGCAAGGCCGATGCCGAGGGGAACAGCGCCGTGGAGATCACGCACCTGCACCTGAACGACGGCAGTGTCGCCGGTTTCCGTCTGAAGGGCCGCCCCGTGTTCTGCGTACAGTATCATCCAGAGGCCGGGCCAGGACCGAACGACAGCCGCTACCTGTTCGATCGTTTCGTGGAGAACATGCGGAACCAGACCGCCGTAGAAACCACATCACACCAGAACGCATAACGCACCATCAGCATGAGTTCGATCGCCAAGATCCAAGCCCGCGAGATACTCGATTCACGGGGTAACCCGACCATTGAAGTGGATGTGTGGACGGACAGTGGCCATGTGGGCCGCGCCGCCATTCCCAGTGGGGCAAGTACCGGCGCGCACGAGGCTGCGGAGCTTCGCGATGGTGATAAGAAGCGCTATTTGGGCAAGGGTGTGCTCAAGGCCGTAGAGAACGTGAACAACACCCTGAACAATGAACTGAACGGGGCCTTGGTCACGGAGCAGGCCATGATCGACCGGGTGATGATCGCCTTGGACGGAACCCCCAATAAGTCGAATCTGGGCGCCAATGCGATCCTGGGGGTCAGCCTGGCCGTGGCGAAGGCGGCGGCCAGCACGGTCGGACTGCCGTTGTACCGCTATGTGGGTGGTGTGAATGCGAACACCCTCCCCGTGCCGCTGATGAACATCTTGAACGGTGGGGCGCATGCCGACAACAAGGTGGATGTTCAGGAATTCATGATCATGCCGGTCGGTGCCGCGCATTTCGCGGATGGCTTGCGGATGGGCGCGGAGGTGTTCCATGCGTTGAAGGCCGTGCTCAAGAAGAAGGGCCTGAGCACCAATGTGGGCGATGAAGGCGGATTCGCCCCCGACCTGCCCAGCAACGAGGAGGCCCTGAAGTTGGTGATGCAAGCCATCGAGCAAGCCGGTTACAAGCCCGGCGAGGATATCGTGCTCGCCCTGGACTGCGCCAGCACGGAGTTCTACGATGCGTCGAAGAAGCGTTACACGTTGGAGAGCACCGGTGACATCCTAACGAGCCAGGAGATGGTGGCCATGTGGGCCGATTGGGCCAAGCGCTACCCGATCGTGAGCATCGAGGATGGCATGAGCGAGGACGATTGGGACGGCTGGAAGCTGCTGACCGAGACCATCGGCGGCAAGGTGCAGCTCGTGGGTGATGATCTGTTCGTGACCAACACACAGCGCTTGAGCGAAGGCATCGCAGCGAGCACCGCCAACAGCATCCTGGTGAAGGTGAATCAGATCGGTACGCTCACCGAGACCATCGAGGCGGTGGAAATGGCGCACCGTGCGGGGTACACCAGCATCATGAGCCACCGCAGTGGCGAAACAGAGGATAACACCATCGCCGACCTGGCCGTGGCGTTGAACTGTGGTATGATCAAGACCGGCAGTGCCAGCCGCAGCGATCGGATCGCCAAGTACAACCAGTTGATCCGGATCGAGGAGCAGCTCGGGGCGGCCGCGCGTTATCCGGGCCGTGGCCTGCGTTATATGCGGTAGCCGATCGCCCTGTTCCGCACGTGGCGGGCTCGGGGCGTTGGGTCGAGAAGCGGTCTTATCCCATTTCGCATTAAGGCGTAGGCTAAAGCTGCGAAGGGATTTTTTCGCAGGACGATACGGCGGGGTCGTTGCGTGACCGGTGCTACGGAAAGATCACGACCGAGAAGTCATGCGGGAACAGGGCGAGTGACCGGCTCACTCCTTCGTGCGGAACGGGGTTATACCATTTGGACATTCAATAGCGGCCGAAGATGCGCGGCTATTTCTTCACAGGCCGATCCGGGAGGCCTGTTGCAACATGGTATCATTGGCTCAACCCGATGTATTGGTCCAGCAGTACCTGTTCCAGGGCTTTGCCGTTCAGGAGTTGTTCGGCATCGAGTGCTGAGCTGCGCGTACTATCGCGCCGTTGGAGCAACTGGCCGGAGAGGTTGTCGTACACTTGGCATTGCTCCGCATCGGCGATCCCGAACCCATCATCGAAGGTCCAGAACGCGAAGTGCTCCACCTCGGGGTCGAAAAGGTCCTTGCTCCAGATGGACCGGATGGGCTGTAGGCCGACCTGCGCGAGCAGGGTGTTGGCCAGGTCCGTATGCGAGCCGAAGGTGGGGTTCTGTGTTCCGCGGTAGGCTTGGAGGAGCGCACCGCCGGTGAAGAGCAAGGGGATCCGATGCCGTTCCGCAGCGTGGTGCCCTCGGTTGTGCGGCAGGTAGTGGCCATGGTCCGCCACGATCACCACCAAGGTGCTATCGTACCAAGGCTGATGCTTGCACCCTTCGATGAAATCGGCCAATGTGCGGTCCGTATAGTGCACGCTGTTGCGGTATTGTTGGGGTTGATCGTTGCCGGGAAAGCCTTCGTCCACGGGCACATCGAAGGGTTCGTGGCTGGTGCTGGTCATCACCACATGGAAGAAAGGCTCCGAGGTCCGATGCGCATCCTTCAGGTGGAAGGCGAAGAGTTCCTCGTCGTAGGCGCCCCAGCGTGTTCGGCGTTGGATGGGGAAGGAGCGCTCATCGTGCACCTTGTCGAACCCCATGGCCTCCAAGTAGGCGCGTGTATTGGCGAAGGCCACATCGCCCGCATAGTAATAGGTCGAGGTATATCCTGCGGAATCCAGGATATTCACCAGGCTGTGCAACCGGTCGAACTTGCCGTATTGCCGGATGATGGTGGTCTTGGGCTGTGAGGGAAAGCTGCTCAGGGTGGCGCAGAGGCCTTGCTCGGTGCGGAATCCGGTGCTGTAGAAGTTCGTGAACAGGAGGCCCTCCCTGGCCAGCCTGTCGAATCCCGGGGTCACGCCGCTGTCCCCGCCGAGCACCCCTACCACATCGGCGGTCCAACTTTCCAGGAGGACCAACAGGATGTTCGGCCGTTGTGCGGAGAGGATGGTCGCATCTCTTTTCGCACCATGTTGGTGGAGCGCCTTGTAACGTTGTTCCGCCTCCTCCTTCGACATGAAGGTGTAGGGGTTCGCAGAGATCTCCGGTGGTTCGGCCAGGAGCACGATCACATTCCAAGTGCCGTTGAGCGCACCGAGGTTCAACAAGGGATGCGCACCGTAGTACGACCAACTCCGGTCGATCGGGAAGGGTTGTACGCCACCGCGCATGCCCACGAAGAGGAGGGGGAGGACCAGCGGGGTGATGGCGCGTTGCCACAGGGCGTTCGTGCGGAAAGTCCGTTGGTGGTCGATCCGCGACAGGACCAGGAGTGCCACCGCACATTGGGCCACGAGGATCACGATCAATTGGCCGATCGGTGCCCCGGCCGTGGCATGCAGCACCTCTTCCGGGTAGGCCAGGTAGGAGAGTGCCTTGTGGCTCACCTTGGTGCCCCACGCGGTGAACAGGGCGATATCGCACACGTTGATGAGGCTCGTGATCACCACCAGGGTTGCGGTGATGCCCACCATGACCCGCCGGAGCCAGCGGAGTTCCTTGAAGAGGAGGACGATGCCGCAGAGCGCAACGGGGAGTGTGAGGTAGCATGCGGTGGCCAGGTCCATGGCCATGGCGCGCCGGAACCCCAGGAGGATGGTCTCGGCCGCGATGCCATTGAGCCGAGAGGTGTCGAAGAAGACGAAGCAGGCTTGTTGGACCAGGAAGAGCGCGATCCAGAACAGGATCAGCTGAAGGAGGAGCGCAAGGAGGTTCCGCATCGGCGGATCGGACGGTCAGTGAGAGGTACGGGCCACGGTCGATCCCAAAAGTACGTTCCGGTGGGTGCGGTGGACAGGGTGGCGTACGGTTTCCGGAACATCGTGTAGCGCGTTCAACCGTGCGGTCGCAGCGTACGGTGTTGTCGCCCAACCCGGGGATCGATCCGGATGGCCTACCGGCGGTGGCTGTCAATGTTCCACGATCACGTTGCCGATCAAGATGGCGGTGCGTCGATCATCGAAGAAGGTCACGGTGTAGTGCCCGGTGGGCAGACCCTCGGTGTGGATCGTGGTCTGTGGGCCCGCCACGTTCGTTGTCATCACGATCCGGCCACGCGCATCCAGCATCCGTATGGTGCCTCGGGTATCGGGCTCCAGGTTGGTCAGGTGGATGGTGTGGTCGGCGGGGTTGGGCCAAAGGGTCCAGGGCGCCCGGGGCGTTGCCTGGTTCACTCCCACGGGGCTCGTACGCCAGGCGAGCACGTATTCCCCGGTGGCGAGGCTATCCACCTCCATACGCCCATGGCCGTCGGTGGAGGATCCCAAGGTGGCGATGGTGACGCCCCAGCGAGACCACGGCGCATCGGGTGTGCGCCGGTGGAGAAGCACCAGGCTATCCTCGTGGAAGGTCACGCCCAGGGTGTCGTGCATCAGGCCCGGATCGAGGGTGTTCATGGTGTTGCGGCCATCGAATGGGAAGCGGGCACGGAAGCGTTGGCTGTCGGTCCAGCTCCCGGTAACGCGCCAGTACCGGTCAGGGGAGATCACATAGGCGAAAGGTTCGGTGGTGATCCCTTCATCGGCCGCCACCCAGTACTGTTCCAGGCGCACCAGGGTGTTCGGACCAGGACGGGGCATCAGTTCCATGTTGGCCATGGTGGAGTTGATGGTCGCCGTATTGCCAACGGTATGGGTGCTGCCGGTAACGGCCAGGGAAAGCCGGGAGTCATCGTTCAGCCAGACGAAGGCGGGTTCGAACGGGATGGTCAAGGCGATGTCGGTGGAAGGACCGCCCACCAGCACCGTATCGCGGAACACCTGTGCGGTATCCGTGCCGACCACGGCCACGGTGATGGGTACTTGTTGGTAGGGTGCCGCGGGCCCGCGTTGTTTCTGGCCGATGGAGAGCTGAAGGATCCATCCGTCCTCGCCTGGGCTGCTGTGTTGCGCGTCGATCTCGAAGGCGGCCCATCCGGGTTGTTGGATCCAGTCGCGGAAGAAGTCGGTGAGGTCCATGCCGCTTGTCTGGCTCAGGTGGTCGCGTAGCATCAGGGTGTTCACCGGTTGGAAGGCGTAGGTGTTCAGGAAGCTCGTAAGACCTTGGCTGAACGCATCGTGGCCCATGTAGCTGCGCAGGGAGTGGAGCACGATGGCGCCCTTGTTGTAGGTGTGCGTGCCGTAGGTGTGGGCCTGCGGCATATCGGCCAGGGCCCACCAGCCCGCATCGGACAAGTGGGCACGTTGGACCATGCTCCGTTGGGTGGATCGCACCTCGGCCAGGTATCGCCCCGGTCCGTACACCTGTTCCAGGAACAGGTAACTGAGGTATTCGGCGAAACCTTCGTTGATGTACATCTCCTCCGCGCGATCGCAGGTCACCTGGTTGCCGAACCAATGATGCGCGAGCTCGTGGGCCATGGTGGTCTCGTAGCTCAGTGAACCATCGACGATGGAACGCGGGTAATGGATGCTGGTGCTGTGTTCCATGGCACCTTGTGTGGTGAGCACGTAGCCCACCTTCTCCCAGCGGTAGGGCCCGAACAACGCTTCGAAATGTGCGAAGGCATCGGGCAGATGGGTGAATGAAGCGCGGAGGTTGGCCGTATCACCCGGTGCGGCCACCAGGCTCAGGGGCATCCAATGGCCATTGTCGGAGGGCAGCGAGTCGTGGATCTCCGCGTAGTTGGCGGCGGCCACCGAGACCAGGTACGCGGGCATGGAGCCCGAACATTCCCAGTGGTTGATCAAGGTGTCGCCCCCGAGCGGAATGCGGTCCACGAGCGTTCCGTTGCACCATGCCTTCTTCCCACCCGCGGTGCGGATGTGGAAGGAGTAGGTGCTGCGTTCGGTGAAGTCGTCGAGGCAGGGGAACCAGGTTCGGCCGTAGGAATGGGGTACGCTTTGGAAGGCCACGCCCAGGTTGTAGGTCAAGGCTGCGGAGGTGTAGAAGCCGCCGAAGCCGCTGGGGTCCACGATGGGGTCTCCATGGTAGTGTACCGTGAAACGCACCGTGTCGTTGGCGTGGATCGTGGTGGCGGGTGTGATCGTGAGGCGGATATCATCTTGGAGGAATGCCCATGGCCCAGTTGCGGAGGTGATGGAATCCACGGCAAGCGCCTCCAGGTGCAGGTCGAAGCTCGAAACCCCATCGATGCGCGGCGTCAGGTCTATCGTGCACACCCCGCGGATAAGGTTACCCATGGTCAGGTCGAGGTCGATCTGTTGGTGTAGGATGTCGACCGGGGCCAACTCCACGGGGCCACCCCCACCTCTGGTGGTCGGCGGACGCAGGCCGTTCTTCGTTTCGGCGCAGGTGCTTTGTGCGCGGCCCGGAGATAGAAGAACGAGGAGGGTGGATAGGGCTGTGAAGTAGCGGAGCAGGGATCGGGGCATGGTCAAAAGTAGGCCGGCAGCGGTGCTGGTATTCGCTTGGCTGGATCCCTAACTTTGGTTCCATTGGTTGGGATCCCAACCCTGGCCGAACCCATGAAACCAAGCACCGAGCTGCACGACCTCATCAAGTCGCTCACCAAGTCCGAGAAGCGCTTCTTCAAGCTGCATTCCTCACTTCAGGCCGGGGACAAGAACTACCTGCGGATCTTCGATGCGATCGACAAGCAGAAGGTGTACGACGAGGAGCAGATCAAGAAACTCTTCGCGAAGGAGACCTTCATCATACACCTGCCGTCGGAGAAGAACCATCTCTACAAGTTGATCCTGAAAGCCCTACGGGCCTTCCACGCGGAGAGCTCGGTGAGCGGAGTGTTGAAGCAGGAGTTGAAGAACATCGAGATCCTGTATCGGAAGGCACTGTATACCGAGTGCAATAAATTGTTGCATCGGGCCAAGCGGATCGCCCGCGAGAACGAGCGGTTCTACTACTGGTTCGAGTTGCTGAATTGGGAGAAGATGCTCCTGGAGGAGGCGTATGAATCAGGGGAGTTCACCAAGGACCTGGATGCCTTGATCGAAGAGGAGCGGGAAGTGGTCGAGAAGCTCCGGAACCTGGCGGCGTATCACATCCTCTATAGCAAGATCAACTATGTGTTCCGAAGTGGCGGTTACGTGCGTACCGAAGAGGAGCATGCCATGGTGGAGGAGATCAGCGAGCACCCGTTGATCAAGGGGAAGAACACGGCGTTATCGTATCGTGCCGCTACCATCTGCTACTATACCCAAGGCTTCTGCCATTGGGCCAAACGGGATTGGGCCACGAGTTTGGTGAAGTTCCAACGGGTGCGGCAGATCCTTGATGACCATCCACAGATCCGCGCCGACCTTCCCAAGCGGTACATCCGCACGCTGCACTACATCATCAATGCGCAGATCGAACTGGGCGAGTTGAAGGGCGCGCGCGCCACGATCAAGTACATGCGCGAGCTGCCGGGTTTGCCCGGGTTCGGTTGGGAGAATCTCGGGATCCAAGTGTTCGTGGCCTGCTCCTTGGGTGAGTTGCGGCTGTTGGACCGGGGTGGAGAACACCCCAAGGCGATGGAGATCGCACCTGGCATCATCGCGGAGATGGATGCATTGGGCGAGCGGTTGCACAAGGAGCAGCAGTTGGAGTTCTGCTTCACGCTGGCCTGTGTGTATTTCGGCGGAGGGGAGATGAACAAGGCCTTGTTCTGGTTGAACAAGGTGCTCAATGACAACGAACCCACCTTGCGTCAGGACATCTTCACCTATGCCCGGTTGTTCAACCTGGTGGTGCACTACGAACTGGGTAACTATGACCTGCTGGAGTATATCGTTCGGTCCACGCAACGTTTCTTGAACAAGCGGAACCGCGCCGAAGGAATGGAGAACGTGTTGATGGAGCACATCAAGAAGCTGGGGCGTACCACGGACCCGAACCAGCGACGCGAACTGTTCAAGACGATGCTGTCGCGCTTCGAGGCGGTGTTGGATGACCCCAACGAGAGCCTTGTGCTCAAGTACTTCGATGTGGTTTCATGGGCCACGGCGCACCAGCAGGGCGTACCCTACAGCGAGGTGGTTCGTCGCCGGGCGAACGGCGCCGCCTGAGAGGTCAGGGAGCTGAGCGTACGTTGGAGGAAAGCCCTACGCCGGTCACCTTGAATTCGGTGCGACGATTGGCCTGGTGGTCCTCTTCGGTGCACTTCACACCGTTGCCACAGCCATTCACAAGGGCTTGTTCACCATAGCCCTTCGCGGTGATGCGGTCGGGGTCCACGCCGCGTTGGATCAGATAGTTCACGGCACTGTTGGCCCGGGCATCGGACAGCACGAGGTTGTACAGGTCGCCACCGCGGCTGTCCGTGTGGGAGCCGAGTTCGAAGGATAGGTCCGGGTTGTCCTTGAAGATGCGTGCGATCTTATCAAGCTCGATGGCGGCATCTACGCGGATGTCCCATTTGTCATAGTCGTAGTAGATGTTCTTGATCGCGATGGCTTCACCCACTTTCAGCGGTGTCAGCCTTACCGCGGTGTGCAGGGTGTCGTTGCGCGTTCGCCCCTTGGTGCTCAGCAGGGTTGATGAGGTCAACATGTCCTTGCTGGAGACCCGCAGGGAATAGTCGGTGCTGGGCTTCAGTTCGACCAGGAATCTTCCATCAGGCCCGGTCAGAAGGGAGTTGTCTGCGTTCGAGCCAAGGTCGGTGAGGGTTATTTCAGCATTGGCCAGGAAACGGTCCTCATCATCGGTGATCAAGCCATCGAGGTAGAAGACGGGTTCATACATGGTGAAGGCGTGTATCTGGTCCAGACCGCTTCGGTCGCTGCTCAGGAAGCCAGCTTTATTGGTGCTGTCGAGCACGAAGAAGAAGTCGTCCTTCGAAGTATTGATCGGTGCGTTGAGGTTCACTGGCTCCTTCCATCGCCCATTGTGCTCCTGGGTCTCGAAAATGTCCAGCCCACCCATGTTCATGTGGCCGGTGCTCGCGAAATGGAGCGTGTTGCCGTTCACCGTGGGGAAGAGCTCGTTGCCAGGTGTGTTCACGGTGGAACCGAGGTTCTCGGGTTCGGTCCAGCCGGTGCCGTTGTCCATACACCGCCAGATATCCGTGCCACCCAGACCGCCCGGCCTGTCCGATGCGAAGTACAAGGTCTTGCCATCCGGGCTCAAGGCCGGGTGCCCGGTGGACCATCGTTCACTGTTGTACGCGAAGGCATGGAGGTCTCCCCACTTTCCGGTGCTGTCCAAGGTGGCCCTGAAGAGCATCAGATGGCTGGTGTTCCGCTCGTCCTTCAGGAGTTTGCGCTCCATGTAGTGGCTGCGCGTGAAGTACATGGTGCGGCCATCGGCGCTGATCGCGACCGGACCTTCATGGTAGTTCCCGTTCACGCTGCCAGGGATCGGCTCGGCCGTGGTCCAGGTCACCTCTGATCGAGAGGTCGTATGGTAGAGGTCAAGGAAGGAGCCGTTGTTCCACGGGTTGCCATTATGGGTGTCGCGTAGTTCCTCGCCAACGAACAACAGGCCTCCTTTGTAGGGTACACCAGCGAACGCGCTGGCCACGCCCGGGATGGTGAGGCGGTTCACGAAGAAACGGGAGGAGTCCTGATAGAACGAGGAGTAGCCTTGTGTGGATCCGAAGAGGTCGAGTGCCCGGCGGTTCTCCGGGGTCTGTTGCAGAACGCGCAGGAACATCTCGGCGGCATCGTCCGGTTCACCCGCTGCGAGGAGCACCTCTCCATACTGAAGAGCGGTGTCGCCCGTGAGCGGATGTGCGGCGTAGAGCTGGCGGTAGTGGGCCAGGGATCGATCCCATGCGTTATGCTTGCGGTAGGCATCGGCCAGGCGCGCGCGAGCACCGCGGTCCTCGTGTTTCGCGAGCGCCTTTTCGTAGAGACGCTCCGCCTTGGGGTACTGCATCAGGTCGTAGGCTTCGTCCGCGCGCTGCATCCGCAAGGATGTGCATGAGGATAGGGCCGCCATCACCGCGATCCCGAGAAGGGTTCGTTCGCGCGTCATCATCAGAAGTATCGAGGGGTCTTGATGCGGATGGGCTCCTTACCGAAGTCGAACCCGAGCATCACTTCGTGGCTCCCGCTGGTATGGGTACGTAGTTTGGAAGTGGTCATGTCGTAGGCGTAGCCCACGCGCAGCATGGGGTTCACCTGGTATTCGAGCATGCCTACGAGTGCATCGCCCGTACGGTATCCGAGCCCAAGCCAGATGCGCTCGCGGTAGAGCACGTTGCAATTCACGTCGGCTTCGATGGGGGCGGCCGGTGTGTATTTGATCATGGTGCTCGGCTTCAGGTCGAACGATTCGTTCA
Organism: Flavobacteriales bacterium; assembly: GCA_008016945.1. The sequence goes on along the minus strand of SSGN01000025.1, from coordinate 34,439 downwards.
AGGAGAAGACCCGCCCCGCATGCAGGTAGTAGTGCTGGGTGAAATAGTCGTCGATGGCCCCCTTGGCGTTCATGGCGATCTTGCCATCCGCGGCATAGATGGTAGGGACTGAGAGGCCGACATAGGAATACGTGTCGTACCAGTAGAGGCCGAACCCGAACTTGCCCACCGGCTGGTTGGTGAGGTCGCTCTGGAAGACCTGGTCATTGGTGTCCCAGAACGTCAGTTCGCTCAGTCTGGCGGAGTAGATGGACAGGCCCGCGCGCATGCCGAACGCCAGTTTACTGCCCGGGCTCACGCGGATGTGGTAGGCGTAGTGGCCGGCGATGTCCAGGTCGCGGCTCACCCCGATCTGGTCGTGTACGATGGAGAGCCCTGCCCCCATCTTACCTTTCATGAGCGGTGCATCAACGGCCATCATGCTGGTGCGTGGTGCACCTTCCACCTTCAACCATTGGCTGCGATGCAACAGGCTGCCGCTCATGTAGGGGTGGCTGCCTGCGTATGCGGGGTTCAGGAAGAGCTGGTTGAACATATACTGGCTCACCATCACCTCTTGTTGCGCGAACAGCTTCGAGCAACCGAGCACGGCCAGCACCAGGAAGGATATGCGGTGAATGGGCTTCATGTGTCGGTCGTTGTTCAGCGGCGCAGGTCCACGTAGCCTTGCAGGGTACGTTCACCGCCATTTATACTCAAGATCACGAAGTAGGTTCCATTTGGGAGTTGGGCGCCTTGGCTGTTCTCGCCCGCCCATTCGTTGCTGTAGTTGGGCCGTTCGTACACCACGTTGCCCCATCTGTTCAGCACCGTGAACAGGTTCTTGGGGTTTCCTTCGATGCCATGGATCACGAAACGTTCGTTGTCGTTGTCGCCGTTGGGGCTGAAGGCGGTGGGCATCTCCAGGTCGGTGGGCTGGGTGAGTTCCACGGTCAATGTTGCCGTGCACCCATTGGCATCCGTCACCAACAGGGTGTAGCTACCTGCGGCCAATCCGCTTATGCTTTCCGTGGTGGCTCCGTTGGACCAACTGAACTGGTACGGTTCGGCGCCGCCGCTCACGGCCGTGGTGATGCTTCCGTCCTGCGCGCCATAGGCGCTCACGTGATGCCCGGCTGCGTAGCTGGAGAGCAGTGTGTCCATGGTGATCGCAGTGGGCTCTTCGATGGTGTAGTTCCCGGTGAAGTCGCATCCGAGCGCGTCGGTGACGGTCACCACGTATTGGCCTGCGCCAAGTCCGACCAGATCCTCCGAGGTCGAACCGTTGCTCCAGACGAAGGTGAATGGCGCGGTGCCACTGGTCACAGAGAGGTCCACCTGGCCGCTTTCCGCACCATGGCAGAGGTTGGCAGTGCTGATCGCGGTGACATCGAGGGCGGGGGAGCCGGTCACCGTGGCCATGGCTTGTGTGGTACAGCCATTGGCATCGACAACGGTTACGCTGTATGATCCGGGGCTCAGGCCGCTGACGTCCTCGGTGCTGGCGCCGTTATCCCAGGTGAATTGGAAGGGGGCGCTTCCACCGATCACGTTCAAGTCCACGCTTCCACTGTTTGCGGAACAGGCCGATGGCGTGGCTGCGGCTGCGAGTTCGAGCGGCGCGGGTGCATCAAGTGTGGAGCAGCTTTGGGCTACGCAGCCGTTCGCATCGGTGATGGTGGCGCAGAAGGTTCCTTCGCCGAGACCGACTATCATGCCATCGGTGGAGGAGAAGCCGTTCGGTCCGGTCCAGGCGTAGGTGTATGGTGCGGCTCCACCGCTGGTGATCACCTCGATGGATCCATCCTGTGCGGATGCGCAGGAGATCTGGGTGCCTCCGGGGAACAAGCTCGTGTTCAAGGTGGGGACGACCGGCTCCGGTGCGGTGATGACCACGGTCTGTTCCGCGGTGCAGCCGTTGATGTCGACCACGGTGGCCGTGTAGGTGCCGGCCGCAAGTCCGGCGATATCGGAACTATTGGAGCTGAAGCCGTTCGGCCCGCTCCAGGTCACGGTATGGCCGCCATTGCCTCCGCTGATGGCCAAGTTGATCGCACCATCGCTGATGCCGTTGCATGTGGTTCCGAAGCCTTGGTATTGTGTGGCCGTGGCGATGGCCACCAAGGCGGAGTCTGGCTGTGTCAGGGTCACGGTGGTGAAGAAGCTGCATTGGTTGGCGTCGGTCACCACCAGCTCATAGGCGTAATCTCCCGCTGGCAGTCCATCGATGTCCTCGCTGTTGGCGAATTCGATCTCGTCCGGACCGCGCCAGCTGAACACGTAGGGGCCATTGCCACCGGTGATGGTGGCATCGATGGAGCCATCGCTGGCGCCGAAGCAGCTCACGTTGGTCCCACTGGGGTAAACGGAGAGGCTCAGGTCCGCCTCCACCCGTGTTGGTGGCTCGGATAGGGTGATGGTGCTGTCGAGCACACAGCCGTTCGCGTCGGTGATCGATACGGCGTAATCCCCCGCGATGAGCCCGGTGTTCTCAAAGGCGGTCGAGTAGAACGATCCCGGACCGTTGATCGTGACCGTGAACGGTGCGAGTCCACCAGTGGGCTGGAGGTTGATGACCCCGGTGCTATCACCCTGGCATTGCAGGTTGTACTCGCCATAGAACGAGACGTATGTTCCCGTACTCATGGGGGCCGGACCGGAGAGGGTGGTCTGGAAGGTTCCGGAGCAACCGAGTCCGTCGCTGACGCTGACGGTATAGGTTCCGTTCACCAGGTTGAAGAGATCCTCATCGGCGCTGCTGAAGCCATCGGGTCCGGTCCAGGTCAGCGAATAGGGTAAGCCACCACCGGTTATGGACAGGTCGATCGTACCGGACGTGCCATCTGCGCACAGGTTGGCATTCGTGGAGAAGGCTGCGTTGATCGGCTCCGGTGCCGAGAGGATGATGGTGGAGTCGTTCCGGCATCCGTTGGCATCGGTCACCACCATGGTGTAGCTGCCTGCGCTCAACCCGTTGATGTCCTCATGTTGTGAGGCGTATCCGTCGGGACCGGTCCAGTCGAACTGGTACTGCGGGCTACCTCCGCTCACGGTCACGTCCACGCCGCCGTCATTGCCGATACAGCTCACCTGGTGCCCATCGAAGTCGGTGAAGGCGATCACCACCTCGAGCGGATCGGGTGCGGTGAGGGTGGCGCTGGCCGTTCCTGTGCATCCGTTGGCATCGGTCACCAAGAGGTCGTATTGCCCGGCTTCGAGGCTCACGAGGTCCTCGTTGGTGCTGGTGAAGCCATTCGGTCCGGTCCAGGCGTAGGTATATGCCGGTGTACCGCCGGTGGTGGTCGCATTGAACACGCCGATCGCGATGGTGGCGCAGGGGATGTTGTAACCTCCGTTGTAGGTCACCGAGGCGAGGTCCACCTGTACCGGTGCGGGTTCTGTGATCTGGTGCGTGCTCGCATGAGTACAGCCGTTGGCATCCGTCACGTTCAGGGTATAGGTGCCGGCGTAGAGCGAGGCGATGTTGGCGGTGTTGGCGATGAAGCCATCGGGACCGTTCCATGCGATGGTGTACGGCATGGTGCCTCCGCTGATCGTGGCATCCATGCTTGCCTCGTTGCCACCAGCGCAGGTGATGTTCGCCCCACTGGGACCGATGTTCGCGGTCACGTCCACCAGCACGCTTGCAGGGGCCACAAGGGTGTACGTGGCCTGTGCGATACAGCCATTGCCATCGGAGACCTCCACGGTGTACGTGCCCGAGGTGATCCCGGTCCGGTCCTCGGTGGTGGTGCCATCGTTCCAGAGGATGGAGTATGGTGCTGTGCCTCCGCTCACGGTCAGGTCGATGCTTCCGTCGGTGGCGCCGTTGCAGGTCACGTTACTGCCATTGATGTTCGAGAGCACGGCGACCAGGTCGAGCGGCGTAGGTGCGGTGAGCAGTTCATTGGCCTGCGCCGAGCACCCGTTGGCATCGGTCACCATGGCCTGGTACATGCCCGCGCTGAGGCCGGTGATGTCCTCGGTGGTCGCCGAGAAACCGACACCGTCCGACCAGGACACGGTATATGGGGCGGTACCGCCGCTGATGGTCAGGTCGATCGCACCGTCGGTTCCGCCTGCGCAGGAGACGCCCACGCCACCAGGATATGTGGTCGTGCTGATGGCCAGGTCGAGTGGCGAAGGAGCGGTAAGGGTGGTGCTCGCCGTTGTGGAGCAACCGTTCGCATCGGCGATGGTGGCGGTGTAGCTGCCTGGTTCGAGCCCTTGGATGGTGTTCCCGGTGGCCACATATCCGTTGGGGCCTGCCCAGGTGATCGAATAGTTCGGTGTACCTCCGGAAACCGCCAGGTCGATCCTTCCGTCCGCGGCATCGCTACAACTCACCCCATGGCCGTGGTGGTCCTGGATGCTAAGGGTGGTGGACAGTACTTCCGGGGCTTCCAAGAGGAATGTGGCGGAGCTGGTGCATCCGTTCATGTCGGTCACCTGCACATGGTAGTTGCCGGGTTCCAGGCCCGTCACATCTTCCGTGGTGGCACCGAAGCCATTGTCGCTGCTCCAGATGAAGGTGTGGCCTCCGGCACCGCCCGTAACGGTGAGGTCGATGCTGCCATCACTGGCATCGGCACAGGAGGTCGCGGCGCCGTTGTGATCGCCGGCAAGCCCCACGACCACCAAGGTATCAGGCTGGGTCAGGGTCGATTGCACCTGGGTGGTGCATCCGTTGGCGTCGTTGATGGTCGCGGTGTATGTACCGGCCACCAGGTCGCTGATGTTCGCGGTGTTCGCGGTGAAGCCATCGGGACCGGTCCAGGTGATGGCCCAGGGTTGGTTCCCACCGGTGATCTCCAGGTCGATCCGACCCGTGGTGCCGTGGCAGGCGATGGCATGGCCGCTGTTGCTGGTGGGGACGACCGTCGTGGCGGTCAACGGGGCAGGCTCGGTCAGGATGCTCGTGGTCGTAACGGTGCAACCGTTGGCATCGGTGACGGTGAAGCCATAGGATCCGGGGGCGAGGCCACTGATGTCCTCGGTGATCGCAACGAAGCCGTTGGGCCCGGTCCAGTTGAAGGTGAAGGGAGCCGTACCACCCGATACCGTCGCGTTGAGGCTACCATCGGAAAGGCCCGCGCAAGAGATGTTGTGGCCGCTGTACGTGCTGGCGTCCAACGTGGCGGCCAAGGGGTTGGGTGCGGTGATGGTGCGGCTCAGGTTCACGGAGCAGCCGTTGGCATCGGAAACGCTAACGGAGTAGCTGCCGCTGAGGAGGCCGCTGATGTCTTCGGTGTTGGCGCTGTATCCGTTGGGTCCGCTCCAGGCGTAGCTGAAGGGGGCTGTGCCGCCGGTAACCTCCAGGTCGATGCTGCCATCGCTCGAGGTGGCGCACGACACGCCCCAGTTCCCGTTGAAGGTGCTGGTCGTGGCATTGACCAACACCGAGCCGGGTTGGTTCACGTTGAAGTCGGTTACGCGAGCGCAACCCTGGGCATCGGTCACGCTCAGCGTGTAGATGCCGGCGGCCAAGGCATTGATATCCTCCGTTACGGCGGTGTAGCCGTTGGGGCCGCTCCAGGCGAAGGTGTAGGGGCTGGTGCCACCGGCTACCGTGGCGTCCACCGCGCCGGTCGCAGAGCCTTGGCAGGCGGCCGTTGTCACCGTTCCGGAGGTGGTGAGGGGCAGTGGTTCGATGATGGTGACCAAGGTGTCGATCACACAGCCGTAGAAGTCGGCGATATGCAGGTCGTAGTCGCCGGGCTCCAATCCATCGATGTCCTCAAGTCCTGTTTGTTGACCGTTCGGAGCGGTCCAAAGGAGGGAGTATGGGGCGTTGCCTCCGGTCAAGGTGATATCGATGGCTCCATTGGCGGCACCGTGGCAGTCCACCTGGTCAATGACGATACCCAGCGTGAGGGGTTCGGCGGCACCTTGGATGGTGACTGGGAAGTGTTTGCTGTGCGAGCATCCGTTGGCGTCGAGTACTTCCACCATGTGGAGTCCGGGTGCGAGGCCGGTGGCGGTGGCGCCGTGTACGGGCGGTTGTGTATCCCAAGTGATGATGTATGAACCACTACCACCGTCCACGTGGATCGTGGCTTCACCGTCGTGCGCGCCAAAGCACGTCTCATGCTGCACAGGGTCGAAGTAGGTGCTGATCGGTGCGGCCGGTTGCTCGATGTCGACGTTAGCACTGGCGGAACAACCGTGGGCATCGGTCACCACCACCGTGTAGGTGCCGGCGGCGAGGTCCGTGGCGGCATCGGTGGTCTGTGCCGGCGTGCTGTTCCACACGTGGTCGTAGGGCGCGGTTCCGCCGCTGGCCAGTGCGGTGGCACTGCCCGAGAGTGCGCCGTGGCAAAGGACATCGGTCTGTTCCGTGATGCTCACGGTAAGGCTGGTCAAGGGTTGGTCGATCGTGGCGTTGCGCTGGATCGAACATCCGTTCGCATCGGAGATGGTGCAGGTCCAGGTGCCGGCGGGGAGGCCGGTGGCACTTGGGTCGGTTTGTGCTGGAGCGGTGTCCCAGGAGTAGGTGTATGGCGCGGTTCCGCCACTGGCGGTGGCGAGCGCGGATCCATCGTTACCGCCATGGCAGGCAACGCTGGAGGTCATCGAGGCGTTGCCGGTGAGAACTGGTGCTTCGGATAGCACGATCGGTGCCTGGCGTGTGCAACCATTGGCATCGGTCAATGTGAGGGTATAGGCGCCCGCCTGCAAGGCACTGATGTTGGCTGTTGCGGCCGTGAAGCCTCCGGGTCCGTTCCAGAGCGGGTTCACGGGGGCCACGCCGCCGGTGATGGTGGCGTTGATGCTTCCGGTCGAGGTGCCATGACAGCCGATGTTCCATCCGCCGGTCGTTGTCGCGGCGGCAAGGGAGGCGCTGAGCGCGGCGGGTGCCTCAAGGGTGTAGTTCGCAGAGGTGGAGCATCCGTTGGCGTCGGTGAGGGTGTACGTGTACGTGCCGACGGCAAGGGTGCTGAGGTCCTCTGTGTTCGCGGTGGATCCGTTAGGCCCTGTCCAGGCATGGGTGTACGGTCCGGTACCACCGGTGATGGTCTGTGCGATGCTGCCATCGGTGGCCGTTGGGCAGCTCACGGCGAAGCCGTTGAAGTCGCTGGTGGTGGCACTGATGTTGAAGAGGCCGGGTTGGCCGACGTTGAAACTGGCGTTCGCTTGGCACCCGTGGGCATCACTTACGGTCAAGGTGTACACGCCGGATCCCAGCCCACCGATATCCGTGTTGTTGGAGGAGAATCCATTGGGCCCGGCCCAGGTCACCGCGTACGGTGCTGTGCCGCCATTGATCTCCGCATCCACCGAGCCGTTCGCGGCACCGCCACAGACCGCGGCGGTCACTGTTCCGCTGATGCTGAGCGCTGCGGCAGGTTGAGTCACGGTCGCCGTGGCCGTTGCCGAACATCCGTTGGCATCGGTCACCGTGCAGGTCCATGGCCCGGCGCCGAGGTTGTTCGCCGTAGCGGTGTTCTGTACCGGAGTGGTGTTCCAGACGTAGCTGTACGGCATGGTGCCACCGCTCGTGGAGATGGTAGCACCGCCCGTGTTGTTGTTGAAGCAATCGACGTTGGACTGTGCCCCGATCGAGGCGGTCAATGCTGCGGCAGGTTGGGTGATGGTCACGGCCTGTGTCGTGGTGCAACCACGGGTGTCCATGATGGTGCAGGTCCAGGTGCCAGCGATAAGGTTGTTCGCCGTGGCGGTGTTCTGGGTCGGTGCGGTGTTCCAGCCATAGGTGTAGGGCGCGGTGCCACCTGTGACGGAAACGGTGGCGCTGCCGCCGTTGGCGCCGTAGCAGCGTACATCGGTCTGGGCGCTCAAGGTGGCCGCAAGTGCCGCTGCGGGCTGGGTGATGGTGACGCTACGCGCCGTGCTGCAGCCATTCGCATCGGTCACCGTGCAGGTCCATGTGCCCGCGGTGAGGTTGGTCACCGAGGCACTGTTCTGTACGGGCGATGTGTTCCACGCGTAGCTGTAAGGTGCGGTACCTCCGGTCACGTTGATGGAGGCGGTGCCGGTGTTGCCGCCATGGCAGTTCACCGGTGATTGTGATGCGATGCTGGCACTGAGGGCCGCAGCCGGTTGTGTGATGGTGACGTTCTGCGAGATCGTGCAGGAACGAGCGTCCACCACGGTGCAGGTCCATGTGCCCGCGGTGAGGTTGGTCGCCGAGGCACTGTTCTGTACGGGCGATGTGTTCCAGGTGTAGGTGTACGGTGCCGTACCTCCGCTCACGTCCACCGTCGCACCACCGTTGTTCCCACCATGGCAGCCGGGGTTGGTCTGCGCGCTGATGCCGGTGCTCAGGGTTGCGGCGGGTTGGGTGATGGTGATCTGCTGCACCGTGGTGCAACCGCGGGCATCGGAAATGGTGCACGACCAGCTGCCCGCACTCAGGGAAGTCGCGGTCGAGGTGGTCTGTACGGGCGAGGTGTTCCACGCGTAGCTGTACGGGGATGTACCACCGCTCACGGCCACGGTCGCCGATCCGGTGTTGCCCCCGAAGCAATTCACGTTGGTCTGTGCACTGGTGGTGGAGGTTAGCGCGCTTGCCGGTTGTGTGATGGTGACGTTCTGTGCGGCCGTGCAACCATTGGCGTCGGTCACCGTGCAGGTCCATGTACCGGCAGGCAGGCTGTTCGCCGCTGCGCCGTTCTGTGCCGGCGCGGTGTTCCAGGCGTAGGAGTATGGCGCGGTACCTCCGTTCGCGGAGATCGATGCACTGCCGGTGCTGCCCCCGTAGCAGTTCACGTTCGCTTGGGAGTCCACACTGGTGCTTAGCGCGGCGGCTGGTCCAGTGATCATAACGCTGCGCACCGTGGTGCATCCGTTGGCATCGGTCACCGTGCAGCTCCAGGTGCCCGCGCGCAGGTTCGTGGCCGTTGCGGAGTGTTGTGCAGGCAGGGTGTTCCAGCCATACGCGTAGGGCGATGTCCCTCCGTTCGCGGCGATGGTCGCAGTCCCGGTATTGCCTCCGAAGCAAGCGACGTTGGCCTGTGCGCTGATGGTGGTGTTGAGGCTGGTGTTGGGCTGTGTGATGGTGACGCTTTGCGAAGTCGAGCATCCGCGGGCATCGGTCACCGTGCAGGTCCAGGTGCCAGCCGAGAGGTTGTTGGCCGTCGCGGTGTTCTGCACGGGGGTGGTGTTCCAGGCGTAGGCATATGGCGCAGTGCCGCCTTGGGCATCCACGGTGGCACTTCCGGTGTTGGCACCGGTGCAACCCACATCCACCTGTTGAGCCAGGATCGCGCTGAGCGCTGTGGCGGGCTCGGTGATCGTCACGTCCCGTGTGATGGAGCACTGGCGTGCATCGGTGATGGTGCAGGTCCAGGTGCCGGCGATCAGGCCATTGGCGGTGGCGGTGTTCTGGGTAGGCGTGGTGTTCCAGCTGAAGCTGTATGGACCGGTGCCTCCCGAAACAGCGACCGTTGCACTTCCAGTGGCTCCCGCGTAACAAGCGACGTTCGATACCGAGCCCAGACTGGAGGATAGCGCGGCTGCGGGCTGTGTGATGGTGACGGCCCGTGATGCGCTACAGCCGTTGGCGTCCGTAACGGTGCAGGTCCAGGTTCCAGCCGCGAGGTTGCTTGCTGTGCTGCTTGTCTGTTCGGGCGCGGTGTTCCAGCTGTAGGTGTATGGTGTTGTTCCACCGCTGGCCACGACGTTGGCACTGCCTGTGGCCTCGCCGTGGCAGTTCACGTTCTGTACCGTGCCGGCGCTGGCCATCACACGTCCAGTGGGTTGGGTGATCGAGATGCTGCGCATGGTGGAGCATCCATTCGCGTCGGTCACCGTGCAGGTCCAGTTGCCCGCAGTGAGGCCCACGGCCGTGGCTGCGTGTTGCACGGGTGCGGTGTTCCAGCTGTACGTGTAGGGTGTGGTGCCCCCGGTGGCCGTTATAGTGGCCGATCCGGTGGCGTCGCCGAAGCAGCCGACCGGTGTTATGTCGGCGATGGAGGTCGCAAGTGCCGCTGCGGGCTGGGTGATGTCCACGCTCATCGTGGTGGCGCAACCGTTGGCGTCCGTGATGCTGCACGTCCATGTGCCGGCCGGGAGGTTGTTCGCGGTGGGCCCATGTTGTGCGGGAGAGGTGTTCCAAACGAAGGAGTAGGGAGCGGTACCACCGGACACGGCCATGGTGGCGGAGCCCGTGGTCGTACCGTGGCAGGCCACGTTCACCTGTGAGCTCAGCGATGCGGAAACCGCGGCCGCCGGTTGCGTGATGGTGGCTTGTTGTGCGGTGCTACAGCCATGGGCGTCCGTTACGGTACAAGTCCAGGTCCCTGCCGGGAGGTCCATGGCCGTGGCCGTGTTCTGTGCCGGACTGGTGTTCCATGCATAGGTGTACGGTGCGGTACCGCCGCTCGCACTGATGGTGGCCGCACCGTTGTTGCCACCGAAGCATGCCACAGGGGTAGTGCTTTGCACCGTCGTGCTTAGGGCGGCGGTGGGCCCCGTGATGGTGGCCGTTGCGGTGGTACTGCAGTTGTAGCCATCCGTGATGGTGACGGTATAGCTGCCCGGTGCGAGCCCGGTCGCCGTGGCGGTGTTCTGCACCGGAGCGCTGTTCCAGGCGTACGAGTAGGGTAGTAGCCCACCGCTGACCTGTACGGTAGCTTCACCCGTGTTGGATCCGAAGCACTGCACATGTGCCATCCCGCTCATCACAGGTGCGATGAAAGTGGGCTCGGTCATGTTGAATGATGCGGAGAACGTACACCCATTGGCGTCGTTCACCTGTACGTTGTAATTACCGGCACCGATCCCAGAAAGGTTCTGGTTGTTGGAGTCGAAGCCGTTCGGGCCGATCCACGCGATGGCATAAGGCGCGGTACCGCCGACGAGTGCAAGGTTCAAGGTCCCTGTGCTGGCGCCATGGCAGGCGATGTTCTCCCCGAAGGGTTGAATGGAAGGTGTGAGGGTTCCGGTGAGGTCCGCCGGTGAACCCACGTTGAAGCTGCGGGTCCGGGTGCATCCGAGGTCGTCCGTGATCACCAGGGTGTAGGTGCCCGCCGCGATGTTCACCAGATCCTCGGTGGCCGCAGTGAAGCTGTTCGGGCCGGTCCAGCTGTAGGTGTACGGTGCGATACCGCCTTGCACCTGGAGGTTGATGGCGCCATTGGAGGCACCGGAACAGAGCGGTGCGGTGATGGTGGGGATGAGTTCCATGTTGCTCACCCTGACCTGACGGCTCATGGTACGCGAGCATGTGCCTTCATTCACCACCACGGTATAGGTCGTGGTCTGTACGGGTTTGGCCCAGGGTGCGGCCACGCTACTGGAACTGAGCGAGTAGGCCGGGCTCCACGAGTAGTGGGTGCCACCGTTCACCTGCAACTGGATCGAGTCGCCCCGGCAGATCCTGGCCATGTTGGGCGATAGCGTCGCGATCAGGGTGTCGAGGATGTCGAAGTTCAAGGTGTCCAGGTTCAACGCCGGGCAAAGAGGGTTGCCCAGGATGAACAGCAGGTTCTCCGTTGATTCGTTCAGGCCATCGGCGAGGGGGGTCACCGGCACGTTCACCGAGGTCTGGTTCGCCGGAATGGTCGCCGTTTTCGCCACCCCGGGGTTCACGTTGCCGATCGCGCTGTAGTCCGTGCCGTTGATGGCGGAGCCCTGCAGGTAGTAGGTGAGGTGGAGCGGGGTGGGTTGTGACGAGGGGCGGGTGAAGGTGACCCAGCCCGGGTTGCAACCTTCCACCATGTCCGGTGTCCCGTTCAGCGTATGGCTGGTCATGGTCACCTGGTTGCTTCGGATGCGTTCGATGAAGACGCCACTGTCGAACTTGCGGTCCGAGGCATCGGCCACCACCAGCTTCAGGTGGTAGGTCTGGCAAGGCTGTACTGCCGATTCGGCGTACAGGCCACGGGTGAAACCGTCGTACTGGATGTGCTGCCCACCCGCGTTGTCGAAGTAGTACGCGCTGTTGGAGCCGTTGTTGACGTTGTTGATGGTGACCGGCTGGTTGGTGCCCGGCACCAAAGCGATGTTATGGTCGTTGCCGATGCCGGGGTCGCCGGCGATGCCAGGGCCACTGATGAAGAACCCGAATACATCGTTGTATTGCGAGCCCACCCATTCGTTGTATTCCTCACTCCCCAGTACGAAGTTGAATCGGAGGGAGTCGCCACTCGGGATGATGTCGAATTCGAAGAGGCAGGCGTCCTTCGTGTTGCGTCCGGTCACCACGTTCAGGAGGGCGTTTCCGCTGGTGCCCTGTTCGAAGCTCTTGTTCTCCACGCTGTTCGGGCCGATGGCGTCGGAGATCTTGCCCGAGCCGAGGATCACGCCCTCGTCGATCCCCAGGTTGCTACCGGCGTAGGTGAAGGTGCCGTAGCCTTGTGCGTGGCAGTTGATCACCGGATTGGCGATGACCACTCCCGGCCCGGTGATGGTGGAGGCCAACGCCTGTAGGTCGGTCTGTGGGGCCACCGTGAGCTGTGCTTCGGCGACCTGGAACAGCAGCGGAACGGCCAACCCCGTGAGGATCGGTCGAAGGTTCATTCGTGCGCGCAACGGCATGGTCGTCTTCGGTGTCATCGGTTGCGTACTTGTTCGCAGGCGGCTTCGGCCTGGGCCAGGGTTTGTTCCGATCGGCGGACCCGCGAGGCCGAGGAGCGGCTGCGCAGCATCGCCGAGGATCGGGCCTCAAGCTCGGTAGGTGTTGCGCCCGATCGTGCCTCCAGGACGATGATGCCCGCAGGTACACAGGCGAAGACCAGGTGCATGTCGCCGGTGCGCTTCAGCTCGCGCACGATCTCATCACGGGTGGCGCTCGTCAAGCCTTCCACCTGGTAGGTGATACGCGAAGGGGCGAGGTGCTGGTCTTGGGCTTGGCTACGGGTGCCGATCAGTACCAGCAGGAGGCCAAGTGCGCGCAAAAGGATCGATGTGTTCTTCATCGTCGGTTCGTTCGGGCCGCTGTTGGATGAGTGGTCCATGAGCGGCGAGGAGCATGGTCTGGGCCATTTATACTGAAGTTCGACGGGAAAGGTTCAACGGCAGATGAACCGGTCGTGACTGGCGATGGGTCCTTTCGGCGATCGGTTCGCTACCATTGGGCCGGTCAAGAGCGGCCGGAGATGCATGGCTGTTCATGCACAGACCGATACGGGAGGCCACTGGTGTAGCGGGACCTACGGCACAGGTCTTTCGGTGAAGGCCTGAGGAAAATGATCAAGCGGATAGGCTGGAGTATGGATATGAGCCATCCCATGCGCGCCCCCCGCACACGGCGCGTTCAGCGGAAGGGGGCGGTCGGCCGAAGGGCTTACCCCCTCCCGGCATCTATCCGATCGAAGGTGGTCCGGAAGTATCCTGGTTCACCTGGGATGCCCGGTCAGGCTGCGCCCTGTTGACGCTTCTCCAAGGCCTGGTGCAGGATGATCCCTGCCGCCACGGAAACGTTCAGCGAACCGATGGAGCCGGCCATGGGGATCTTCACCAGCTCGTCTGCCATCCGTAGGATCGCATCGCTGATACCCTCATCCTCGGCTCCCATCACGATCACCAGTGGGCCCGACAGGTCGCATTGGGACAGAGGTGTGGCCCCTTTCTCGGTGCATGCGACGATCCGCAGGCCATGGTCACGCGCCGCACGCAGACCGTCGGCCAATCGGCTTACCCGGCACACGGGTTTACGCAATAGTGCCCCGGCGGAGCTCTTCACGGCATCGGGCCCCAGGCGCGCCGTACCCATCTTCGGAACGAGCAAGGCATGCACTCCGAAGCATTCGGCACTACGGGCGATGGCCCCCATGTTGCGAACGTCCGTCACGCTATCCAGGGCCAGGATCAGTGGCGTCTCACCGTTCTCGTACGCGCGCGCGATCACTTCTTGCAGGTCCTGTTCCTCCACCTGGCTCAGGAAGGCGATCACACCTTGGTGTTCAGTGCGTGTCAACCGGTCCAGTTTCTCCACCGGAACGGGTTGCCAAGGGATCTGGCGGTCCATGGCCAACTGGCGGATCTCCCGGATCCCATCACCACCGGCCTCCCGTCGGATCAGCAGCTTCTCCACGTTCTTTCCCGCACGCAGGGCTTCGATCACCGGCCATACGCCGCATACAAGGTCGTTCGCTGCCATGGCACAAAGGTGAGGGTTCGCGGCCGGTTATCGGCCTGGTGCCCCGAAGACAGCCTGTTTTCGGCGGGTTGATCGGCCCGCCATCGGATATGATCAGTTCTGGTATACCCTTCCGTTGCGCCAGCTTTCCACGTTCCGGTACCAGGCTCCCTTCAACATCGGATCGCGCTCCAAGACCAGGTCATTGTCGTTCAGCGCGCCCTTTCTGGGCTTGAAGGTGAAGGAGAGGCTCATCAGGTTGTTCTCCTCCCCGTAGATCCAGGTCTCGCTCTGATCATTCTTGTAAATGGTGGAGGGCATGCCGAAGATGATATGCACCAGTCCGCGGTCCGTGCGCCACCCTTCGGATTCGGCGGTGAAATGCCGGTTGGCGGTCTCCACGCGGCCGTAGAAGATCCGGATGGCCTCGCGTCCACGTTCACGGTCTCCGGCCGCATCGATCCAGAAGCGCTCAACGGCCTGCCGCACGTCATCGCTTTTCTGGATCCGTTCGTATTCCTGGTTTGATGTGATGTAGCGGATCGGCTTCAACATGTCATCCGTCGTGGCCACGATGGGATAAGCTTCGGAGATCGAATACACCGCATAGCTCGGCGTATGGGCCGTGTCCAGGTATATCCGGTACGCTCCTGTTCGGGACAGGTCAAGTCTGAAGTGGCCGTTGTCATCGACCATTGCCGTGAAGGTGGTGTCGGGCGGTGCGCTCGCAGTGGGGTCTGCCGGAGGGTTCGTGGTGAAAACGGGAGCGGGCAGGTTCGTATGGGCAGGGTACCGGCGCACCGTCAAGCGAGCGTTCGCACAACGTTTGCAGTGGATGCGCACCACACCACCGTTGAAATGGTCGGTGAAGTAGGGGAGTCCATGGCTGGTGTCAACGGGCATGAAGTATTGGTCGGTGGCCTGTTCGTCGCGATCCACGCGGAGGAACACGGTGCTGCGCACATCGCGGTTCAGGTCATGGGCCTCCACTTTCAGTACGAATGAGCGCCGTTCCAGCCGCCGAAGGTCCATGCTGCCGATCAGCTCACGCTCTTCGGAAGGCGAGTCGCTCGCATCGTTGATCAGGGTGCTGGCACTGTCCAGCGGCACCTTGGAGTCGAAGGTGTCGTATGATCCGTAGCTGATGCGAACGGCCGCGTGGAATGGCCCACCGCCACCATCTCTCTTGTACAGCAGGTCGGATGTGTTCAGCGTGTAGTACACCCGCGAGTGGTCGTTGCCCAGGTGGTGGATGCGGGCCTGCAACGGAAGTTGTACACTGCCTTTGCCGTATAGGTAGGAAAGATTGTCGCGCTTGGTCAGCGAGGCGGTGGATGAACAGCCTGCGGCCATCAGTGCCACGAATAGGAGGCCGGTGATGGGCTGCACGAGGTTCAAGGCCCAACGGCCACCCACCATTCCGACAGGCACGCTTACCCGAGGGCGTGCCTGGCCATGCGGACCATGATCGGTCGCTCGTTGCGTTGGTGTGGTGCGCTCCATTGGCACGAAGTTAAGCAGGGCGGTAGCTGCCCTCCGCCGGTGTCGCGGCTCAGTTGTCCAGGATCACCACCAAGGCTCCCACGGGGACGGCATCATACAGGCGTATGACATCGTGGTTGCGCATGCGTACACAGCCCATGCTACTGGCCGTTCCGATGCTCTTCTCGTTGGCCGTTCCATGGATGTAGATGTACCGGGCATGGCTGTCCACGTTGTCGCCACGGTTCACGCCCGGTTCCAGACCGTCCAGCCACAGGATCCGGGAGGTGATCCAATCCTTGTCCACCCCCGCGAAGTCGGGGTCCGCGAGTTCTCCGGTGAATTTCCGATCGCGCAGGATGCCAAGTTCCGGTACCCCATCGCCGTATTTCTCACTGATCCGGTGCAATCCCGTGGGGGTTCGCCAACTGCCGTCGTCCCCTCCCAGGCCTGCTTTGGCCGTGGCCACCGGATACACCTGCATCAGCTGCCGGTCGCGCACATGGAACAGGGCCTGTCGATGGATGGAGACATACAGCACATCGCCGGTGAACGTCTGCTCGGGGTATCGTATTTCCAGGTACTCCATCAGCAGGTCCACCACGCCTTGGAGTGGAGCACCCGCAGGGCTGTGGGGCCCCGCTGCAAGGATCATGGCGAGCAGCAGTTCGCGTACCATGCTTCGAAGGTAAGTGCATGAGGAGGGCTCCTGAGAGCCTACGAAGGGATCCCGGACAGGCTCAGGGGCCTTGGCCGGTCAGAACAAGCTGATGAATCCGAAATGGACCTTGCCACCACGTAGTTGCACGGTGTTGTCGAATTGTTGCCCTAACGCATAGGTGAGGCTGAAGAGTCCGGCCTTGGTCTCGAACGTGGTGCCCAGGCCGAAGCCGATCGGTGTGTCGGTGCTGAAGTCGTCCTGCACGTTGCGTTCCCACCAGCCTTGGTCCACGAAGAGGAAGAAGTTGCTGTTCTCCTCGAATAGGAACCGGTACTCCACGGTGCCGATGGCGTAGCTGGAGCAGAGGATGGAAGCCTCGTCGAAGCCACGAAGGCTCTTCGATCCACCCATACGGTAGAGCTCGTTCGTGTAGAGGTCGTCATTCTCCATGTGCCCGCCCTGCGCCACCAGCCGGATGGTGCTTTTCCGGCCCAAGGCCACATGCGCCACCGTGGTTCCCATCACCTCCAGCTGCACGGTGGTGATCGTGGGCGGCTGCTCCACCAGGCCGAACACGGCCTGGCTGGTATGTTTTCGGCCGGCACTTCCCTCCAGCAGCAAGGCGTGCCCACGTCGTGGGTTGAATCGGTAGTCGAAGCGTTCTCGTCCGATGCTCAGGCCGTAGCTCACCAAGGTCACGTCGGCCATGCCGGCCTGCGCGTACGTGTTGGAGCCAAGGCGGTCGCTGCTCTTGCTGTTGACGAAGAGGGTCACTTTGTCTCCACGGGTCATCAGGTACTCCGCGCCGATCCGTGAGGTCACCTCCAGGTAGCTGGTGTCGCGCTTGAACAGCTTAAGGCTGGCATCGATCCCGAACGGCGTGTTGAAGGCGAACGGCAGGTTACCCGACACCTTCAGGTCCTGGGTGGAGTTCTGAAGACTTCGCCAGTTCAAAGCGATGGCCTCGCCCCGGCGCAGTGCGTTACGCAGGCGCAGGTCGATATCACCCGTCAATTGGACACGTCCCGTCACCGCGTCGGGCTGCAGGCCCAGAACGCCATTGATGCTGCTGGCCTTCTTGGCATCCAGGAACAGGAACAGCTTGGTGCTTTCGGGTGTGAATTGGACAAAGGGCCGCTGCTTCTGGGTGATGAACGGCAGTTCGCGCAGGCGGTTGTCCACGGCGTTCAACACGCTCTCGTTGTACAGGTCGCCCGGTTTGATGGCGATGCTGGCCTGCAGGTAGCGCATGCTGGTCCGGACCGTGCCGCGGACCACCACGCTATCGTACCGCACCAGGCGCCCAGGGTCGGCGCAGAGCACGGCGCTCAAGCCGTCGGCGGTGTGTGCAAGGCTGTCGAACCAGACCCGGGCGAAGGGATGGCCATGGTTCTCCCATTCGGTCAGCAATGTTCTCGTGGTGCGCACCAGCCAGCGCGGTGAAACGGGCTGTTGGTCGATGGCCTTATCACGCAACCCCACTGCGCTCGCCAGCTCCAGGGGGATGCCACGCGTGCGAAGCCTGGCCCAGCGGTACGTACGCCCAACGGAAACGGGACATCGGCTGGTGTCCTTGGAGGTGAAGCAGGTGTCGCACGTGGCCTCCAGATGGCCCATGGTCCGCAGGCGATCGATCCGTTCCAGTACCACATCGTGGACGGAAGCGCCCGTGGGGATCGTGATCGGCCGGGTCCATTTGGCGGGCAGGCCACTGTCGGGCACCAGGATCACGGTATGGCGTTGGGCCCTGGCGAGCAATGCCGGGGCGAGCGCCAGTAGGACCAAGCACCAACGCCTCACGGACATGACACGGACCAATGGATGGGGGGCTTACCCTGAGCCTGGAGCAACGCGTTGGTGCGCGAGAAGTGGCCGCAACCAAGGAAGCCCCTGTACGCCGAGAGGGGCGAAGGGTGCGGGGCCGTGAGGATATGGTGCCGACCCCTGTCGATCAGCGAAGCCTTCAGCTGGGCGTGGCGCCCCCAGAGCAGGAAGACCAAGCCGTTATGGTGTGCGGAGAGTGCACGAATGGCCGCATCGGTCAAACGCTCCCAGCCACGCCGCTGGTGCGAACCCGCCTCGTTGGCCCGGACGGTGAGGGTGGCGTTGAGCAACAATACACCCTGTTCCGCCCAACTCGTTAGATCGCCACAGCCTGGCCGCGGAATGCCCAGGTCGCGCTCCAGTTCAGCGAAGATGTTCTGGAGCGATGGCGGTGCTGGTATGCCCGGTGCCACCGAGAAGCACAGGCCATTCGCCTGCCCCGGCCCATGGTAGGGGTCCTGCCCCAGGATCACCACACGTACCGCCGCGAAAGGGGTGGTGTCGAAGGCGGCGAAGATCCGTGAAGGCGGAGGATATACCGTATGCTGACGCCGCTCGGTCGCCAGGAAGTCGCGCATTCCGACGAAGAAGTCCGCTTCCAGCTCAGGTGCGATGGCCTCGCGCCAGCCTTCTCCAATATCCGGCCAGTTCGTTGCGTTATGCTCCTGCATCGTAGGTCAACAAGTTCTCGGGTACGGCTGTTGAAACATTTTCGGGAGTCGTTCGTAACGAGGGCTAACTTTGCGCCGTCCGGTGCGCTTCAATCCGGTTGAGGACGATCACCGTACAAACGAACGAATGATGAAAAAGGTGTTCCAAACCATTGTGGCGATCGTACTTACAGGTGCTTTGCTCACCGCGTGCGGTTCCCATCAATCGTGCCCGGCCTACGGCAAGGTACATAAGGTGCCCGCCGAGAAGCAGGTTTGAGCTTTCCTACGTTCCGTACTGGCCCGGGCCCTTGGTCCGGGCTTCATTGTTCCCACCCCTTTCGTCACCGATAGGTGAAGTGGATGTCCTGCACGAGGTCTTCGCGGAGGCTGCGGGCCACAGGGCAGGTGCGGGCAGCGTTCTCCAGGATCGCCCGTTCGCGGTCGCCCAGACCTTCCCCTTGTAGTTGCAGGTGTACTTCTATGCGCTCCACGCGGCGTGGAGGTGGTGCCATGTGCTTCACCACCCTGGCGCTCAGTCCATTCAGCGGGATCCCCTTCTCGCGGGCCGCGATGCCCATCAAGGTCATCATGCAGCTGGCCAACGAGGTGGAGAGGAGGTCGGTGGGGCTGAAGGCCTCGCCTCGCCCTTGATTATCAATGGGAGCGTCAGTGGTCAGGGTCTGCCCACTACGTACATGGGTGGCTTCGGTACGAAGTTCTCCAAGGTAGGTCACATGTGCGGTATCCATTGCGGTGCGGTGCCTGGGGATCCATGGCGGGGCCAAGGTAGCTTCGGCTTCGTAGCTTTGTTGGCCGAGGTGTCCATGCGAAGCCTTCTCCTTCTGCTGTTGTGTGTTCTGGGTGTGGGTGTTGCTCACGCCCAGCAGACCATCTACGAGGAGACCCGTGTGCCGTACAAGCGCGAGATGTATGGCGGGCTCCTGTTGCATGGTGATGGCTGGGGGGTGCAGTTCAACCACGCCTCGTACAAGACGGCACGTGACCGCCGGTTGTTGGGGGTGGAGGTGGTGGGCATGAAACATCCCAAGGAAGTGAAGAGTTTCAACCCGTACTACGAGGATGCACGGGGCTATTTCTACGGGAAGGCGAATTCGCTGATGATCATTCGGCCCAGCTATGGCCGTAAGTGGCAGATCACGGATAAGATCCGGCGGTCTGGAGCGGAGGTGAACGTGCTCTGGGGCGTGGGGCCATCGATCGGCCTGTTGAAACCGGTGTACCTGCAGATCGGCAAACCGGATCGGATCCCGTACGAGAACATCGCCGTGGAACGGTACGACCCTGCGGTCCATGATGTGCAGAACATCTACGGCCGTGCCACCTGGTTCAATGGTGTCGGTGAGATGAAGCCCTATATCGGAGGCTTCGGACGGGTGGCATTCAGTTTTGAATATTCAACGGAGACCACCGGATTGAAGGGCCTGGAGGTTGGTGCAACGGTTGATGCCTATCCGGTGACCGTGCCCATCATGGCCGAGCTGGAGGGGGTGCGCAACAAGCAGTTCTTCTTCGAGTTCTACCTGGCCTTGCAATTCGGCAAGAAGTTCGTGCAATGAGCGAGAACGCAGCAGTAG
Source organism: Flavobacteriales bacterium (assembly GCA_008016945.1). The sequence goes on along the minus strand of SSGN01000025.1, from coordinate 14,204 downwards.
TGGAAGGGACGGGACGTGTACGCAAACCCGATTGGTTGCGGGTGAAACTGCCCACCGGAGAGAACTTCCGCAAGGTCGCGGGGATCGTGAGCGAGCACAAGCTGCACACGATCTGCCAGAGCGGCAACTGCCCCAACATGGGCGAATGCTGGGGGGCGGGCACGGCCACCTTCATGATCCTGGGCAACGTATGCACCCGCAGCTGCGGCTTCTGCAACGTGGCCACCGGTCGCCCCGAAGCCGTGGATCCTTTCGAGCCCGCCCGCGTGGCCCGCAGCGTGGAACTCATGGGGGTGAAGCACTGCGTGATCACCAGCGTGGACCGCGACGACCTGAAGGACGGTGGCAGCGATATCTGGGCGCGCACCATCCGGGCCATCCGCCGTCGCAGCCCTGGCACCACCATGGAAACCCTGATCCCCGATTTCCAGGGCAAGTGGGAGAACCTCGCCGTGGTGACCGACGCCGCGCCCGAGATCCTGAGCCACAACCTGGAGACCGTACGTCGCCTGACCAAGGAGGTGCGCATCCAAGCCAAGTACGACCGCAGCCTCGAAGTGCTCATGCGTGCCAAGCGTGCCGGCCTTCGCACCAAGAGCGGGATCATGCTCGGCCTTGGCGAAACGGAACAGGAGGTGCTGGAAAGCATGGACGATCTGCGGAGCGTGGGGGTGGATATCCTTACGCTGGGGCAATACCTGCAACCCACCCGAGAGCACCTGCCCGTGGCGGAGTTCATCCACCCGGACGTGTTCGCCAGGTTCAAGGCCCTCGGGTTGGAGAAAGGCTTCCGCTTCGTGGAGAGCGGCCCATTGGTACGGAGCAGCTACCATGCGGAGAAACACATGTTCTGAAGTGCGGTGAACGGCCGATGCCGAATAGCGAGTGGAGCGGCGTTGGTGCCGTCCCTGCGGGTAGGCCGCCATGCACGATCGCCCATTCGCCACTGACCATACAACATACCTTTCAACGTCATGCGCATCGCCATCAACGGTTTCGGACGTATCGGACGGGTCACCGCCCGCCTGCTCACGCAACGGAACGATATCGAACTCGTGGCCGTGAACGACCTCACGGACACCGCTACGCTGGCGCATCTGTTCAAGTACGATTCGGTGCATGGCGTGTTCCCTGGCGAGGTGGGGCATGATGAACAGCACCTCATCCTCGGTGGCCGCAAGGTGAAGGCCTACGCACAGAAGGATCCGGCCACACTGCCGTGGAAGGAACTGGGGGTCGATGTCGTGATCGAGAGCACCGGGCACTTCCTGACCAGGGAAACCGCCTCCGCGCACCTGAAGGCCGGCGCCAGGAAAGTGCTGCTCTCAGCTCCGGCGAAGGATGCCGGCATCAAGACGGTGGTACTTGGGGTGAACGACCACCTGATCGACGGTTCGGAGGATATCATCAGCAACGCGAGCTGCACCACCAACTGCGCCGCGCCCATGATCCTGGGGGTGCTGGAGGCGTGCGGCATCGAGGACGGTTACATCACCACCGTGCACAGCTACACCGGCGATCAGCGCCTGCACGACGCGCCGCACAAGGACCTGCGTCGCGCCCGGGCCGCGGCCGTGAGCATGATCCCCACCACCACCGGTGCGGCCAAGGCCATCACGCGCATCTTCCCCGAACTGGACGGCAGGCTCGGCGGTGGCGGCATCCGCGTGCCCGTGCCCGATGGCTCCATCACCGATATCACCGTACGGGTGAAGGAGCTGAAGACCGCCGAGGAGATCAACGCGCACTTCAAACAGCTCGCGGAAGGAAAGCTGAAGGGTATCCTTCGCTACACCGAGGACCCCATCGTGAGCGTGGACATCGTGGGCGATCCGCACAGCTGCATCTTCGACGCGCAGCTCACCAGCGTGGTGGGCAACATGGTGAAGATCATGGGCTGGTACGACAACGAGTACGGCTACAGCAGCCGGTTGGTGGATCTGGTGGGGAGGCTGGGGAACCGGAAGTAGCGCTAAGCGATCGACGTCCCTTCCCTTTGCCCCATCATGGGCTTTCGCGCGGCAGGCCCCTGCGGGGAGGGGTGCGCTTAACTTGGACTGTAAGCTTCCCCTGTTGCTCGAACTCAACGAGGTGGGCGCCGATCAGCCAGTTGCGCGTGACCAGTCCGCGGTTCACCGCACGAGCCATGCCGCACAGCGTATGGGCGTGAACGTGTCCTATGCCGTCGAGAAGGCTTGGTAGTCCATGGTCAAAAGGAAGGCTGGTATTGAATGTCCAATTGGTATTACTTCCTCTTCCTCTGTTCCGCGCTTTTACGTGCCAGCAGTACGGCGCGGTGCAACTGCTTCTGCAACAGCTTGGTGTCGGGGATGTGCGCCCTGTATTCCGCCACGCGGATGTTGGACGCGTTCAGGTCCAGTAGTTCCACCTGTTCGGCACCGGCGCTAGCGCATAGGATCAGGCCAATGGGTGCTTCTTCGCCCGCTGCACGCTCGTGGCGGTCCAGCCAGTTCAGGTACAGTTCCATCTGCCCCTTGTGCGAAGGCTTGAACTTCTCCAGCTTCAGGTCCACGGCCACCAGCCGTTTCAGGTGCCGGTGGTAGAAGAGCAGGTCGAGGTGGAAGTCCTCGTCGTCCACGGGGATGCGCTTCTGCCGTGCCACGAATGCGAACCCGGTGCCCAACTCAAGCAGCATGCGTTCCATCTCACGGAGAATGGCGAGTTCCAAGTCACGTTCGCTATGGTCCTGTGGAAGGCCAAGGAAGTCCAGCATGTACGGATCGCGGAACACGAGATCGGGCGTCATCCGTCCATCTTCGCGCAACTGGCCCAACTCGGCCTTCACCACGTTCTCGGGCTTCTTCGCGATGGCCGTGCGCAGGTACATCTGACTGCCGATGCGCTCGCGTAGGGTGCGTACGCTCCAGCGCTCGATGCGGCACATTTCGGCGTAGAACTCGCGCTCCAAGGGCTGCTTGAGCGGAAGGATCTCGACGAAGTGGCTCCACGTCAATTGTTGCGACAGCGTCGCAACAATTCGCTGGTCAGGGAAAGCCTCGGAGAACTTGACCATGCGTGTCAGTGCCGATACGCCGAAGCCCTTGCCATATTCCTGCACCAATTGTCGTGACAGTGATACGACAATTCGCTCCCCATACTCCGCACGCCTGTCCTTCAGCACCTCGCGACCGATGCGCTCGCCAACGTGCCAGTACAGCATCGTCAGGGTGGCATTGGCCGTTTGCGCCACATGCTGGCGCGCGGCTTCGATCAGGCCACGGATGTCGTGCAGCAACGGCTTCTTGGTAACGGTGGGCGTGCGCTTGGCCGTGGCCCGCTTCGGCTTGGTAGGGGCTTTCTTCGTGGCCTTCTTGGTCATGATCGGCGCATTGCTTTGGGGATATGGCCGTGTTCGGTCCGTTGTTACTACACCGCCGGTCCCCCCGCGATCCGCACATCCGCGTTCAACGGCCCGTCGCCCACGCGTTTCATCAATTTCATCTCCGTGCCGTCGAACACGCCGTAGGTGAAGTACGTGATCCAGTCGCCGAGGTTGATGTACCGGCTGCCGGGCTTCACCTCGATGTCGATCGGCAGGTGGCGGTGGCCGAACAGCATGTGATCGTAGTGCTGCTTCTGCAACCGCTCACGGCAGTACTGCACCAGCCACTCCTTGTCCACGCCCAGCCACTTGCGGTCGTTCTCGTAGCTCTTCTTCCGGCTACGGCCGCTCCAGAAATCGCCCAGCCACAATGCGAAATTGGGGTGCAGCCGCGCGAACAGCCATTGGCACACCGGGTTGCGGAAGATCGACTTCAGGAACTTGTAGCCGTGGTCGCCGGGGCCGAGGCCGTCACCATGGCCGATCAGGAAACGCTTGCCCGCGATCTCGCGCACGATCGGCTCGCGGTGGATGGTCACACCCGTCTCCTGCGGCATGTAGTCGAAGATCCACATGTCGTGGTTTCCGATGAACAGATGCACCGGTATGCCACGGTCGGTCAGCTCCGCGATCTTACCGAGGAATCGCACATGGCCGCGCGGCACGGCCTTCCTCCACTCGAACCAGAAGTCGAAGAGGTCGCCCATGAGGATGATCTCCGAGGCGTCCTTCGCGGCTTCATCGAGGAAGGTGCAGATGCGTTTCTCCCGCGCCAGACTGCTCTTCGCATCGGGCACGCCGAGGTGGAAGTCGCCGAGGAAGTAGATGCGTATGCTCACGGCTTGATGTTTCGGATCGCCTTGGTGGGGTCGAGCTTGTCCAATGCGAAGATGAAGCGGATCCGGTCCGCGATGTGGCGGTCGTGATATCTTTCCTCATCGGCGATGCGTTCGCTCACCACCAGCGGGAACCACACCTCCAGCACGTCGCGCACGGCCACGATCCCGAGGCCGGCTTCGAGGTAGGTGGCGCTGGCCGTGGTGCGTCCCTCCTGGGTGATGCGGGTGATCGGGACCACGCCCGCACTTCCGAAAAGGGCTAGCGGCAAGCCCACGGGAACATCGATCTCCAGGTTCAACGCCCCGATCCAGGTGTCGCTGCCTCCTTGCCGGAACGGTGTTTTGAACGCGCCTTGCTGGGTGTTGTACTGCCGTTGGGTGAACCGATCACGTGCGTTGCGTTCCAGGTAGGCATGATCGTACAGCATGTCCTCGGTGCCCCAGGTCAGGCCCCAGGCGTGAAGCCCGTTGTAGAGCCGGTCATCGCGTTTCCAGAGGAATGCGCCGGCGAAGGCCCGGAAGCGGATCTCGTCGTTCCGGTCGTTCAGCGCGAAAGCTTGGCGTAGCTCCAGCGAGGCGCGCAAGAAGTCGTGCTCGTGCGTCACCGTGGGCAGGACCAGCGATCGGTGCAACTTGCTCTTGTCCTCGGCGCGGTACTGGACCTCCAGGTAGAACCTTTCGTTCGAGGTTCCGATCACGGATCCGTGCGCGGTGTGGTGGCGTGCGCCGTTGTGCAGGTACACGCCGCGCAGGCTGATCCGATGCTGCCATGGCCTGTTCAGCGGATCGCGCTTCAGGTCGAAATGCACATAGGGCGTCACCTTGTCGTACCACGCCACATCATGGTGGTCGCGGAACGTTGCCGCGGATCGACCGCTGGCGCCGACCGTGATGTTCTGGAACACCCTGCTGCGCATCCGGTCGAAGTGGTGTTCGAGGCGCGCCGCACCGCCCGGACGTTCGCTGGCCAGACCATACATCGGTGCGAACACCCACTCGGTGCGTTGCGAGGGGAAGGTGGTGTTGTAGGCGGCCAGTCCGAGCTGCCAGCCATCGTTGCCGTTCCACGCGGGGAGGGGTGTGTAGTACACCGTACGCTTGTCGTTCGGTTCCACACCCAGCAGCCATTTGAACTGCAACGGTGCCCAGCGCTTGAAAAGGCCATGGCTGCGTATGCTGTTGTTGCGCCGGTCGATGTCGAGTGTGCGGTTGTCTGCGTCGATGCGGATGCGGTCAGCGTTGGGCCAGGGGTGTTCATGGCCGGTGGTGGTTGGGGTGGCCATGAACCATCGGGTCCCCAACGAGTCGTTGCCATTCCAAGCGGTCACGGGGACCGGAATGGAATCGAGCCCTGTGTTTCTCAGATAGAGCGTTGGGTCGCGCTTCAACGAGATGGCCTTCACGTCGACTTTCGCATCCGTTTCGATCAGCCCATTGAACACCCACCTCAGATCCTTCCCGCTCTCCCGCTCGAACACCTGCCGCACATCCATCGGACCCGGGTGTTTGAACTTCCAGGTATCGTAGTAGGCGTTCATGCAGCGTCGCATGATGTCGTCGCCGAGGTAGGCCAACAAGTGGTCGAACGCCAAGGCGCTTTTCGCATACACCATGCAGCCGTAATTGGTGCTGGTGAAGTCCGTTGAAGGGAGCGCGATCGATTGGTCCAGGTTGCGGCGTGCGTTGAACCGGTACATCCACTCGTGCTGTTGGCGATGGCCGTCGTGCGTAGGTCCGAGGACCTTGCTCAGGGGGAGCGATCCGCCAATGGAATGGCCACCGTTGGGATAGCGCTTCCGCATGTACAGCAGTTCCACGAAGCTGTTGAGGCCCTCGTCCATCCAAGGGTGGTCGCGCTCGTTGCTGGCCAGGATGCCGTAGAACCAATTGTGCCCCACCTCGTGCGCGATCACATTGTCCAACGACTGCTTATCACCCATGTCGCCGATGATGGTGATCATGGGGTATTCCATGCCACCACCGGCGGAGATGGTGCCATCGATGGCTGTGCAAGCATCGTACGGATAGTCACCGGCCCATTCACTATAGAAGCGCACACTCTCGTTCACGTAGCTCACGGCATCGGCCCACAACGTGGCGTTCTTCGGGGTGAAGAGCGCCCAGGTCCTCACGGTGCGGCCGCTGTGGGGAAGGGCCACTTCACTGCTGCGCACGATGAACCGCTTGTCGGCGAACCAGGCGAAGTCGTGCACGTTGTCCTGTACGTAGCGTATCGTCTTGGTCTCCGCGGCCGATGGTGGGAAGGGCCTCGCGGTGGCGCCGAGCAGGTTCACATCGATCCGGTGGGTGTCGGTGCGAGGTAGTGCGGCCAACGAGTCCATCCATTGCTGCTCTGTGGCATCCTGCAGCACGCCGGTGGCTCCCACCACGTAATTGCGGGGTAGGGTGATGCGTACGTCGAACGATCCGAATTCGCTGTAGAACTCACCTTGGGTGAGGTAGGGCATCGCATGCCAGCCTTGCGCATCGAACACGGCGGGTTTGGGATACCATTGGGTGATGTAGTAGGCCTGGCCGGTATGGCCCAGGCGCGAGAATCCGCCATCGGGGATCTTCACGCGGAAGGGCGTGGAGATCGTCACGCGTTGTCCCGGTGCGAGCGGTGTGTTCAGTTCGATCCAACCGATGTCGATGTGTCGTGGGTGATGGCCCCATTGCGCCTTGGCACCGTCCGCGTGGAAGTCCAGGCTGTCGATCCCTCCGCGTTCCTCCTCGGTGGCGAAGTGCAGGTCCAGGTCCCCATGGCTGTCCAGCTGCTTGCACAGCGCGGTGGTCCGGTCGCGGTAGGCGTTCGGCCAGAGGTGGATCCAGATCGTGTCCAGCGTGGTGTTGCTGTTGTTCTGGTAGGTGAATGCCTCGTGGGCATGCAACGTGTGTGAGCGGTCATCGAGCCGTACCTCGATCGAATAGTCCACCTGTTGCTGGAAGTATCCCTGCCCGGATAGCAGGAGCGGGCCGAAGAGCCCGCTCAGAAGGAGGATGGCACGCCGGTGCTTCATGAACCGAGGATGGCGGCCAGTTTCGCATCCAGCTCGTGCGCACGCAGGCCCTTCTCCAGGATGTTGCCATCGCGGTCCACCAGCACGGTGTAGGGGATGCTCTGCACACCGTATTCCTGCGCGGCAGCGTTGTTCCAGAACCCCAGGTCGCTCACGTGCTTCCAGGGCAGGCCGTCGTCCTTGATGGCCTTGACCCAGGCGGCATGGTCGCGATCCAGCGATACACCGAGGATCTCGAAGCCCTTGGCCGCATATTTGGCATGGATCTTCTTCACGTTGGGGTTCTCGATCCGGCAGGGTCGGCACCAGCTGGCCCAGAAGTCGATCAGCACCACTTTGCCGCGCAGCTGGCTCAGGGCGAAGGTGCCGCCATCGGGCGTGGCCTGCCTGATCTCGGGCGCCGCGCCACCTGCGGGCAGGAGATTGCTCAGGCGCTTCATCTCCTCTTCCTGCATCTTCAGCACGATCTCCTGTTGTTCCAACCGGTCCACCTGGTCGCGCATCATGGTGAAGAAGCCCGAGCGCGGCATGGTCTTGCGGAGGCTGTCCCGCACCATCTTGAACAGGGGTAGTTCGCGTTTCATGTCCAATCGGCCCAAGGCGGTGAGCGCGGCCGGGGAGGAGGCGTGGGTGGTGGCGAAGGTTTTGCACTGCTCGTAGAACCCGGCGTTCAATGCGTTGAACTGGCGGATCATCGCGGTGTCGCCTTGTGATCCAATGGCCACACGAAGGCGCTCACGTTCATCGTCGAAGGCTTTGGCGTCGCGGTAGAACGCATGCAGGGCCTCACTGTTCGGGGAGCCGCTCACGGTTCTGGGCGTGGAGAGCTGCCCCAACGAAGCCTCCACCTTCACGCTTTCGTTGCTGTCCAAGGCGAGGATCACTTTGTCATCACCCAGGGAAAGTTGGTAAAGGTCAAGGGGCATCGCGGCCACATGCAAGGTGCCGTGTCCATCGGCGTCGAGTTTCACCGAGTCCACGGCCACTGGGCGGTTGCTTTCGAAGCGGTTGAAATGCACGGTACGACCACCGGCACCTTCCACGGTGATCTCGATGGAGCGGTCGCCACCGCTACCGTTGCAAGCGATGAGTGCGAGGAGTCCGAGGGTCGGGACGAGGGTACGCATCATAAGGTACATCATTGTTGGTCCAGGATCCGGCGGACCACTTCGTTGGTTCGTTTAGGGTCGGCCTTGCCCTTGGTGCCCTTCATCACTTCGCCCATGAAGAGGCCGAGTAGGCCTTTGTTGCCCTTGCGGTAGGCTTCGACCTTATCGGGGTAGGTGTTCATGGCTTGTTGCATGAGGCTTTCGATCAGGCCTTCGTCGGTCTGTTGAACGAGGTCATGCTTCACGGCGAGACCTTCGGCACTGGTGGTGGTGTCTTCCAACATCAACGGGAACAGCTTCTGACTGGCGGTGCTGTGGCTCACCTTGCCGCTGTCGATCAACTGCACCAATCCGGCCAGGCGCTCTGGGCTGATGGGAAAGGCATCCATCGAGAGGCCACGCTCGTTCGCCCAGCTGCGCACATCGCCCATCACCCAGTTCGCTGCGCTCTTGTAATTGCTGGTATGCGAGATCACCCCTTCGTAGTACAGTGCGGTGACCTTGTCGTCGGTGAGGATCGCTGCATCGTAATCGCTTAGCCCGAGGGTGGTGGTGTACTTGGCCCGCAGCTCGCGCGGCAACGGCGGCATCTCCCTGCGGATCGCCTCCCTCATGGCCTCGCTCACCGAGATGGGCTGCAGGTCGGGTTCGGGGAAATAGCGGTAGTCGTGGGCCTGTTCCTTGCTGCGCATACCGATGGTGCTACCCTTCGCGGCGTCGAAGGTGCGTGTCTCCATGGTGATCGTCTGGCCGGCATCCAGCAGTTCGCTCTGCCGTTGCGCCTCGTACTCGATCGCGCGCATCACGTTCCGGAAGCTGTTCATGTTCTTCACCTCGCAACGGGTGCCGAAGGCCTCGGTGCCGATGGGGCGTAGGCTGATGTTGGCGTCGCAGCGCAAGCTGCCCTCTTCCATGTTCCCATCGCAGATGTCGAGGTAGCGCACCAACCGGCGGATCTCGGTGAGGTAGTCATACGCCTCCTGCCCACTGCGGATATCGGGTTCGCTCACGATCTCGATCAGGGGCACCCCGGCGCGGTTCAGGTCGACCAGGGTGTTGAAGGGGTCCACGTCGTGGATGCTCTTGCCGGCGTCCTCCTCCATGTGGATCCGGGTGATGCCGATGCGCTTTTCCTCTTCGCCGCGCGGTATCATCACATGGCCTTCGGTGCAGATCGGCGTCTGGTCCTGCGTGATCTGGTAGCCTTTGGGAAGGTCGGGGTAGAAGTAGTTCTTGCGCGCATAGTGCATCCATGGCGCAATGGTGCAGTGCGTGGCCAGGCCCATGCGCACGGCGAGTTCGACCACCTTCTTGTTGGCCACCGGCAAGGTGCCCGGATGCCCCAGGGTGATCACGCTCACATTGGTGTTCGGATGGTCGCCGTAGGCGTTGGGGTCGCTGCTATAGGCCTTGCTCTGGGTGATCAGCTGCGCGTGCACCTCAAGTCCGACGACCAGTTCGTACTTCTCGCTCCAGTGCGGCGCTCCTGTGCCGGTCACCACTTCCTTCTTCTCGTTCATCAGAAGCTTGCGATCATTTCACGCATGATCAGCGTGAGTTTCGGTTCGGCCTTCTCGGCCACGCGTTGCACCATCTCATGGGTGGTCTTCTCGATGCGGCCTTCCACGCCCATGTCGGTGATCACGCTCATGGCGAAGCAAGGAATACCCATGTGGCGTGCGGCGATCACTTCGGGTACGGTGCTCATGCCCACGGCATCGCCACCGATGATGCGGACATAGCGGTACTCCGCCGGGGTTTCCAGGGTGGGGCCGGTAAGGCCCACGTAACACCCTTCGCGCACGGCGATGCCGTTCGCGGCGGCGATGGCCTTGGCCTTGGCGATGAAGCCCCGATCGTACGGTTCGCTCATGTCCGGGAAACGCGGCCCGAGTTCATCGATGTTCTTCCCGATCAGTGGATTGGGGAAGAGATTGATGTGGTCGTTGATGATCATGAGGTCGCCGGTGTCGAAGGATGGGTTGGTCCCGCCGCAGGCGTTGCTCACGAATAGGCGTTGGATGCCGAGGTATTTGAACACCCGCACCGGCAGCACCACCTCCTGCATGGTCCAGCCTTCGTAGAAGTGGAACCTGCCCTGCATGGCCACCACGGGTTTGCCCCCCAGGTAGCCGAACAGGAGCTTGCCGGGATGCCCTTCCACGGTGCTCACCGGGAATTCGGGGATGGCACCGTACGGGATGGCGTGTTCCACTTGGATCTCGTTGCCCAAGGCGCTAAGCCCCGTGCCGAGGATGATGCCCGTTTCTGGGGTGAAGCCGGTGGTCTCCTTGAGGTGTTCAGCGATGCGCTGGATGCGTTGCAACATGTTGGCGTATGAGGTCAGCGAAACGGTCGGGTTCGTTCAATATCACGGCCCGCATGCCGATCACCACCGTGGGGGCCGCCCCCAGTGGACTTCCCGGTAACACGGAACGCAGCCGGGCCGCATCCTTTTCCGTGGTGATCAGCACTTTCGGGCCGGGCGCGAAAATACGGAACAGCTCGGCGAGCCCTCGCAGGTCGGCGGTGCTGAACCGGTGGTGGTCCGGGAAGGCCACATGTTCCACGTGGGCGAAGTGGCCGCGCAGGTGGGCGAGCAGGGGGACGGGGTCGGCGATGCCGGTGAAGAGCAGGCCTTGGGTGGCGGACCAGGGGTGGTCGGCATGGGGCGGTCCTGCGGCTGGCCCCGGATGTCCATGGCCGGCCAATGGTGCGGGTTCCTGGTACGCGATCCCTGCGAAGAACAACCGTTGCTCCTTGCGCAGCCCAAGCCGTTCGCGCCATCGGAGCTGTTCGTCCGCGGATGGTAGGGCCGGACATTTGGTCACCACCACGATCGGGGCGGCCTTTGCGCGCAGGGGGAGGTCGCGTAGCCTGCCCGCGGGCACCAGCGCGTCATCGCAGTATGGCCGCTGCCACGTGGTGAGCAGGATGTTCAGCCCCGCATCCAGGCGCCGGTGTTGCAACGCATCGTCCAACACCACGGCCTGCGCACCGGGCACCGTCCGCTGGATCAGGGCGATGGCCTTCACCCGGTCCGCACCCACGAACACGCGAGCTTCGGGGAAGTGGTGTTTCACCTGCAGCGGTTCGTCACCGCTCCGGTCCGCATCATCGGAGGCCTGTACCTCGTGGATGGTGGTGGTACGGCGGCCGTAGCCCCGGCTCAGGGTGGCGATCGGGGCGGTACCTTCCAGGGTGCGCAGCACCAGTTCCAGCATCGGTGTCTTGCCGGTACCGCCGAGGGCCAGGTTACCAATGGCGATGGTGGGTAGGGCTGGGCGTACCGTGCGGAGGATCCGGGCGTCGTACAGGGCATGGCGAACGCGCAGCACCAAGCCGAGTAACCCGGTGATGGGGAGAAGGAGGAGGTGCCGGATGGGCATACGGACACAAAGGAAGGCCACGCCGCGACACGGTGCATCGCACGGCATGGCCATCGGGGGCCTTCCTCCTACACCACCCTGGCGCATGCCACGGAACCTCCGAGCCACAGGTGATCGGGCGGGGCCTGGGGTGGAATGGAAGGATCCCCCGGTCCGCACGTCGCGGGCCGGGGGATCCAAGGCGGGGTGGTTGGGCTTCTCGGTCTTGTTCCGTGGTCACCACCAGCCATTGACGCGGTAGGTCACCGGCTGTTGGTTCTGGCCATAGGCCACCCCCACATCGCGGTACGCGGCGATCCACTGTTTCGAGATGTCCACACCATCGTCCCACTTCTTCATCTCGAAGTTCCAGTTGCGTTTGTTCTGGGCGTCGGCGCGCTTGGTGATGTCCGCCATCAGCTTGGAGGCCTCGCCATGGCAGTCGGCACCGGGGTGTATGGAGGTGGAGAGCACCCGTGCAGCTTCGCCGAAGTTCTCCTCGGCCACCGCGGCCTTGGCCAAGGCCATGTTCACCCGCCACGGGTCGGTCGTCCCGGCATTCGGCACCCTGGCGCACCGGATCCGGATCGGAGTTCCGTTCACCAGAGCCGATCGGCATCACCGAACTTCGCCCCCATGCGCATCAAAGACATCACCAACGCCTTGGAGGCCTGGGCGCCGCGCGCGCTTCAGGAGGAGTACGACAACAGTGGTCTTCAAGTGGGCGATCCCGCAACGGAGATCACCTCGGCGCTCGTTTGTCTCGATTGTACCGAAGCCGTGGTGGAAGAGGCCGCCCGCCTGGGGTGTGGCCTCATCATCAGCCACCATCCGGTGATCTTCCGCGGATTGAAGAGCCTTTCGGGCAATGGCTACGTGGAGCGTACGGTGCTTGCCGCCATCCGGCACGGCATCGCGCTGTACGCCATCCACACCAACCTGGACAACGTCATTTCCGGAGTGAACGGGGAGATCGCAGCGCGCCTCGGGTTGACCCACGTTCGCGTACTGGCCCCCAAGCCGGGCCAGTTGTCCAAGCTCATCGTCTTCAGCCCGGCGGCCCATGCGGAGGCCGTTCGCACCGCCATGTTCAAGGCCGGGGCGGGCACCATCGGGGCGTACGACGAATGCAGCTTCAATGCCGATGGCGTGGGCACTTTCCGTCCTGGCGAAGGCACCGATCCGTATGTGGGCACACGGGGCGAGCGGCACAGCGGTCCCGAAGTGCGCATCGAGGTGATCGTACCCGCCGTGGTGCAGCAAGCGGTGGTGGCGGCCATGATCAGCGCACATCCGTACGAGGAGGTGGCTTACGACCTCGTTCCGCTGGTCAATGCGCATCCGGGTGTGGGGGCGGGCCTGATCGGCGAGCTGGAGAAGCCCTTGGACGAGACCGTCTTCCTCGCTATGCTGAAGGCGACGTTCGGGCTGCAGGTGGTGCGCCATACCGCCCTGCTCGGTAAACCGGTGCGAAGGGTCGCATTGTGCGGAGGGTCAGGGGCTTTCCTGGTGGGGAAGGCCAAGGCCGCCGGGGCCGATGCCTACCTCACGGGAGACCTCAAGTACCACGAATTCTTCGACGCGGATGGAAGGCTCCTCCTGGCCGATATCGGGCACTATGGCAGCGAGCAATTCACCATGAACCTGATCCAGCGCCGGTTAGGGGAACTTTTCCCTACTTTTGCCGTCCGTTTGACGGAAAACGTCACGGATCCCATATACCATTACTGACCCATGGCGAAGAGCGACGTGAAGGCTCCGGAGAAGGAAGTAAAGGCCACCAAGAGCGGTGCCGCATCGAAAACGGACATCACCGTGGCCGAGAAGCTTGTCGAGTTGTACCGCTTGCAACACATCGATTCGCAGGTGGACAAGATCCGCATTCAGCGTGGTGAACTGCCGCTGGAGGTACAGGACCTGGAAGATGAGGTGGCTGGCCTGGAGACGCGCATGAAGAAGCTCCAGGACGAGCTGGCCGAGATGGAGACCCAGGTGACCGACAAGCAGAACCTGATCAAGGACGCCAAGGGCCAGATCAAGAAATACGAAGGCCAACAGGCCAAAGTGCGCAACAACCGGGAGTACGATTCACTCACCAAGGAGGTGGAGTTCCAGAACCTGGAGATCCAGCTGGCCGAAAAGCGCATCAAGGAGGCCAAGGCGCAGATCGATGCCAAGAAGGTGGTGGTGGAGGAAAGCAAGGCCCGCCACGACGATCGCAAGAAGGACCTGGAGTTGAAGCGTAAGGAGTTGGACGATATCGTTGCGGAGACCGAGAAGGAGGAGAAAGACCTCACGAAGAAGAGCGAAGCCGCTGCCAAGCACATCGAAGCGCGCTTGTTCAACGCCTACCAGCGCATTCGGACCAACGCACGCAATGGCTTGGCCGTGGTTCCCGTGGAGCGCGGCAGCTGTGGAGGCTGCTTCAACAGCATTCCACCCCAGCGCCAATTGGACATCGCCAGCCACAAGAAACTCATCGTTTGCGAGCACTGCGGTCGTATCCTCGTGGATGAGTACGTGGT
>SSGN01000068.1 GCA_008016945.1 Flavobacteriales bacterium | reverse complement strand
TTCGGATACACATTGTAAGGCCGAAGGGCCCGAGCCTCTTGGTACTTGCCCATGGCCGCCTCGAATTCCCCCTTGCGGAACAACTCCTCCCCTGCTGCCATCAACGCCTGGAACACCGGATCCTTCACGGCGTTCTCCTCCTCTTCCTTAGCGATCCGGGCACGTTCCTTGGCACTCAACTTTCCGAACTCCTCGGTGAGCTCGTCGGGCTGGGCTGCTACGGGCAATGCCACGGCCAGCGATAGGCCGAGCACGAACGTGGTGATATGCGTTCGTAGACTCCACATGGAACCAGCTTCGCGGGTGTGCGCCCGCGGTGTACGAAGGTACCGGAGCGCGTTGTACGAAGGTATCCAAGCACTGGTTCCGCTGGCGCGCAACCACCCGTGCCGCGATGCGAACGAAAGCCCACCATCCCTACCCCTCATACCGATCGGTTCCATTCCATCCTCTGGCGTTGGGCCGTTCTGCGACCGCGCCTATTGAAGCGCACGAATGCCGCCTTGAGGGAGAAGATCGTAGTGCATCCTGGACAGTCCTGCTCCGCGATCGCGACATCATCGATCTATCTTCGCACGGGGATCAGCACCTACACTCCCCAACAAGACCAATGCTACTGCGGAAGATCGGGATACCTGCAGCCCTGTTGCTGCTTCAGGCCTGCACCCCGGAAGACCCCAAGACCTCCGAACCGTACAAACAACTGGAAGAGGATCAACGCCGCGCGGTGCAGTCCGTGGCCGAGCGCGATTCCACCATCAACGAGCTCTTCGGCACCTTCAACCGGATCAGCGAGAATCTGCGCACGATCCGGGCCAAGCAAGGTGGTCTGGTGGCGCCATCGGCCGGGAACGACGGTAATGCCGACATGGAGCAGCGCATCATGGACGACCTGACCCAGATCGATGCCTTGTTGGAAGAGAACAAGACCTTGATCGCCAAGTTGCGCGGCCAGGCCAAAGGTTCGGCAGCACGGATCACCGAGCTGGAGCGCACCATCGCCGAGCTGGAGTCGACCATCTCTGCCAAGGATGCCGAGATCGATACCCTGAAGGAAGAGCTGTCGAGCGCGAACAAATCGCTGGCCACCTTGATCGACATGTACCGCGACAAGTCGCAGCTGGCCGATATGCAACGCGGTGAGATGAATGCGGCGCACTACCTGATCGGCACGCTGAAAGAGTTGAAAGAGAAAGGAGTGCTGACCAAAGAGGGCGGTGTCGTGGGCATCGGTTCGGTGAACAAGTTGAACATGACCGCCCTTCCCAAGGAGCAATTCACCACCGTGGACCTGACCGGCACCCCGGAGATCGTGATCGGTGCGAAGAAGGCGAAACTCACCACCTCGCACCCGGATGGCAGCTACCGACTCGAAGGTGGTTCCAAGCTGGTGATCACGGATCCCGAGAAGTTCTGGAGCGTATCGAAATACCTGGTGATCGAGGTCGAACGGTAGGCTGACCGCTCCCCTGCGCACGTCCGCGACCCTTCGGATCACGGTGCGTTGGACCGTGGTTTGGCGGGGTTCACCGGTGCGTTGGCCGGTGGCGCGGCAGGTGTGTCGGGCACCGGTGTCGGCGCCGGTGCCGGATCGGTCGTGGCACAACGTTCACGCACGAGTTCTTCCACCTCCGTGCCATAGGTGAGGGTGAAACCAAGCTCCAGGGCCCGATGCAGGTTACCGCAACCCTTCACCGGATCACCACCCTCCAGGTCGATGATCCCCAGACTGCGGTACGCAAAGGCATTCCTCGGGTTCTTGCGCACAGCTAAGACCAGGTCGCGACGGGCACGATGGGGATCGCCCAATCGGTAATGGCACCAGCCCCTGTTGCTGAAAGCGTAACCGTAGTTCGGATCCTGCTTGATGGCCCGATCCATATCGGCCAAGGCCTTGGCGTACTCCCCGAACACCATGTACCGGTAATAGCCCCTACTGTTGTATCCCGCCGCATCGCGTGGCGCCAACCGCACCGCTTCATCCAGGTCGATGCGCGCACTGACCGAATCACCCAACATGGCATGACACGCCCCTCGTTCGCGGACCATTCGTGCGGAGTTCGGGTAAAGCGACAATCCGGTATCGAAGAAGGCCAGCGCCTCCGGCCAACGCTGGCGGAGCGCCAATACGCGACCGGCACGGTACAAGTACTCTTCCGTCGTCTTCGGATCGGTCGGTCCGGTGATCAGGGCTTCGGCGCTATCCAACCGACCGATGCCGGTGTAGCTTCCGATGAGGTTGGCCTGGTATTCCACCTCTCCCCGCAGTTCCGGCACCATCCTCAACTCTTCCATGGCCTTGGTGTAGCTGCCGATCCGGTTGAACCCTTCGGCCCGCAACACATGGAAGATCCCTGGGGCGCCTTGCCGTGTGGTGGCCCTTTCCGATAGAGCCAACGCCCGATAGGGCTTATCCACGGCCAGGGCTTTGCGCACCTTGGCTTCCAACTTCTCGTACTGTGCTTGCGCCACCAAGCACGTCGCCCCCATGAACAATGCGGTGATCCTCTTTCGCATCCGGCGAAGATACCGCCCGGCAACAGCCGTAGGCCGTGGTACCTTCGTAGCCCAACGGCATGAAGACCGAATACCCCGCCAAGATCCTGATCGCCTGGGGTGAGGCCATCGCAGGGAACACGGACCTGCGCGACTGGCTCATGAAGAACGGCTATCCCGAGCTGGGGTTGTTCACCTTCGCACTGCGCAACAAGCCCGAGGCCCGCGACTGGTTGTTGAAGAACGGCCACCCGCACCTGATGGCGATCATCACCGGCATCGAGGGCGACGAACGCGCCTTGGATTGGCTGGAGCGGAACGGGATGAAGGTGCTACGGCATGTCGCACTGACCGGCGATGGCAGTGAGGAGGATCTCCAGTGGTTGATGGAGAACGGACACAAGGAGCTCGCCGTGATCGGCCACAAGATGCACCAGGTGAAGCGCAAGATGGACGAGGAGTTCAGCGACTATCACAAGATGCCGAAGATCTGATCACGACCCGCTTGCACCGGCCGGAGGCCCACCGCCAATCGACCAGGGTCACCCGAAACGCGCAGCGCCCCGTGGATCCCACGGGGCGCTGCGCGTTTCGGATCAATGACTACTGGCGCACCAAGCGTTGCGTTGCGGTACGGCCATCCTTGGTGTGTACACGCACATGATACACCCCGGCAGGAAGCGCGGAGAGGTCCAGCGCCACATCCTGGCCCGTGCTGTTCGCTCGTCCCATGACGATCACTGCGCGCCCCGTAGCGTCCATCACTTCGATCTGGCGAACTTCAGCGGCCGAAACCCGCAGATCCACTTCGCCCTGAGTGGGGTTCGGATACGGAGAGAAGGTCACCTGGTCGGCCGCAGCCTCATCAAACCCCAGACCTCCAGGGCCGCCCATCCACTTGGCTTCCCTGGACACACTATACCCGCCGTTGTTCACGGAGAACGAGTCCACGGAGAGCTTCAAGATCGGCCACGGGGTGGCCTCTCGGAAGAAGTAATAGGTATTGGTGATCCGGCGGGTGGTGGCCACTGCGGCCACATCACTCAGATCGCGGCGCACCTTCACCCGAAGTACGTTGGGCTCATACAGACCGGAGATGCCCAAGGCGCCATAGGCATCAGCATGCCCGGTGATGGTGCCCGTACGGCTGGCCTGACCCAATGGCGTATTGTACGTGGCCACGGTCACATCGCTCCAGGTGGTCCCATAGGTGCATGGATACTTCAGCTCCAGAATGGGGTCGGTATAGTTGGAGGTGAGCTCTATGCTCGTGCGTGCGCCCACTTGGTACAACCCATCCGCCGCATAGTTCCAAAAAAGCGTGTCGTTGCCTCCGTCCGTGGTGATCATGTTGGCCGACGGGATGGAAGCAGAGGTCGGGGTGGATGATGCGGCGTGGGTGTAGTAGGTCTGGTTCCCGGTGCTGAACAGGTCGTAGAAGGCGTAATCGACATCCGCCCCCGCAGGGCCTTCCCAGGTCCACGCGCTCAAGGTGCGTACCGGGAATTGCTGCCCATCCACGGGTTTGTTGTTCTGAAGGTCGATGGTGGGCTGTGCCATCGCGGGTAGCGACAGGCCAAGCACCAAGCCACTAAGGGTGAGCTTCTGCATGCTGAGGATCCTTGGTTAAGTGATGGGCGAAGGTAAAGTCTGTGATCAAGACACCCCCACTGCCCGGAACGCTGCCTGGGTCGCCGGTGGTCGCCCTGAAGTTTCGTCTCTTTGTAGTCTCTACGACCATGAAATTCAGCCTCAGCGAGATCACCGAACTGATCCGGCACCGCCGCAGCATCGCGCCGAAAGACTACTCCGATCGTTCGGTACACAAGGAAATGGTGGAGCGGATCCTGACCAATGCCACCTGGGCTCCCACGCATGGCCTCACCCAACCCTGGCGCTTCACGGTGTACACCGGCGAAGGGCGGGAGCGTCTTTCGCGTTTCCTTGGCGAGGAATACACCCGGATGACCCCGCCGGAGAAATTCCTCCAGAAGAAGTACGACAACCTCACCCAACGTCCGCTCATGAGCACGGTGGTGATCGCCCTGGGACTTGAACGAGACCCGAACGGGAAGATCAGCGAACGGGATGAGGTGATGGCCGTGGCCTGTGCCGTGCAGAACATGTACCTGACCTGTACCGCTTATGGCCTGGGGGCGTTCTGGGCCACGGGTGGTCCGTTGATCGGAGATGGCATGCGCGACTTCCAAGGATTGACACCAACTGGCCTATCCTTGGGGCTATTCTTTGTCGGATACCCCGCTGGGGAGTGGCCCAAGAGCCACCGCAGGCCCTTGGAAATGGTGTGCAACTGGGTGGAAAAGTGAATCGCTGGTCAGGCATACATCGCGCGGGATCACCGGTGGCCTCTCAGGCCTACTCGATCTTTGGATCGATGGTGCGTTGGCGTGTGAACCTCATGTGGCTGCCGGTGGCAGGCATGCTGTTGTCCGGCACGCGGATGGCCGCACAACAAGGTGTCACCACCTTCGGCCTACAGGTGAAACCGGTGTTGGCGCTGCCCTATTTCGACCCGCTGACCGAGATGCGGGCTCCAGCGCTCACCGGCACGGTGGAGCTTCAAGGTGGCATGGCCTACGGCATGAGTATCCGTGTTGGGCTGACCCCGATGATCAGCCTCGAGACGGGGATCGGGCAGATCCAACGGCGGTACTCCTTCACACTGGCCAACGACACCATTGGCTACCGGGAAGAAGGCCAGGTGCGTTACGTGGGTTATGAGATCCCGATCAACATGCTGACGTACATCCGCACCGGCGAACGTTCGTACATGAACGCTGCGATCGGCTTTTCCGCGGACCTGTACCCGAGCGATGTACAACGCCAATTGAATGGTGGCTACATCTATATGTTCCGCAACCGGTGGGTGCAGCTTGGCGTGGTCGGTAATGTGGGCTGGGAGTACCGTACGCCCAAGAGTGGGACCTTGTACATCGGCGCCACCTTCCATCGCCCATTCGGCGACATGGCGGTCGCCGACCTTGTCTTCCTGGACGAGCAGAATCGACTTTTCCCCTACCACCGCATGCGCGGCGGACTCAGCGGCAGTTACCTAACGGCGGACTTCCGGTACTATTTCCACGAGGACCCGGACCGTGTTCGGCGGAAGAAGAAAAAGTGAGGCCACCGGTGTTCGGCGGAACGCCGTGCCCACTACCGTTTCATCAACCACGTGGTGGCCCGGCCGCGCGAGGTGCTGACCTGGACGAGGTAGGGCGCTTCGGGCAATCCGGCAATATCGATGAACACGCGACCATCGGCCGACAAAAACCCATCATAGGGTCGCATCACACAACGGCCCAAGGCATCGTGCAACTCCACGGACACCCGCTCGCCTCCCCCTTGCGCCAACCGCAGCGACACCACAGAGGATGCCGGATTGGGGAACAACTCGGCGATGACCGGAGGTGCGGTATCGGCCATGGCGCTGGCCAGGTCGGTCACTTTGAAGCGCCAAGCTCCCTGCGGTGCCACGAGGGGGCGCATCAGTTCCTTGCCACTGTTGGCCGTAGCCTCCAGGTAATAGTACACCGCTGACCCCGGAGCCTGGCCTGGGATGCCTCCGGACCAGCGATCCTCTCCCACGGGCGAGAGCGGCACCATGTTGAACGGACCATCCGGCGCAAGGGCCCAGTGGAGCCGCGCGCTGGCGATGCCGGTACGGTGCCGGATATAGGCCTCGACCACATAGGGGCCGAGGAGATCATCGGTACCGGCAAGCGGCTGATGGCGGATCAGCAAGGGATCACGTACGCCGATGGTCTTGGTGATGCAATGGATCGCTCCGCTCTGCTGGATGATGTTCTGCTCCGAATCGCAATCGATACCCACCACCTCGTAGCCAGGCAGGGCTTCGGCGAGGATACGCAACCCGATGGTGTCGTACTCGGTCCGGTAGGTGGGCACCAGCACGGTACGATTGATGAAGACGTTGTTGGCAAAGGTGCGATAGCTCGCCGCCGGTGGATAGTTCCCACCCACGCTCGGCGGCATCGGGATCCGTACCACGCGATAAGGCGTACCGAACACCGAGGTCTCGTTGGCCATGATCGTCGCCAGGTTCTGCTCCAGTTGTGGGCCATCGCTCTGCCCTGTGGGGAATTCGCCCACGAGCAGCGTCTGCTCATCAAGCAGCTTCATGTGCATATCGATGTGATGGATGGCATCGTATGGCAACGTGGGCATGGTGATGTAGCGATGGATCCCCATGAACCGGGCCATGATGGAATCCACCCCTGCCGCGTCCCGCACTGTCTGGTTGAATTCACCGAGGGGGCCGTTCTCGTCCAGCACCAGCTCTGAGCTGAAGGCCGTTCCGGCACCATCGCACATGAAGTTACCACCGGTGTGCACCAGATCGTAGGGCGCTGTAGTGGTGCCGAGCACAGCGATACCTTCCGAAGCGCCAACGGCATCGCTCAACACATCGTCCGCAGGGCGAGGTCTATTGTAGATCCAATCCAGCAACAACAGCGAGTCCACTTCGTTGATGTAGATGCTCTCGGCGAGGTAATCGCGCGACCAGATGCTGTTGAACGCCGCGTTGAGGTAGGTGATCCCCGTTTGATCCACGATCGGACCGCCATCATTCGCTCCGGAGAGGAACTCCTCCACCTCGGCCTGGTCGTCGCACACGATGATGACGCGGCATTCGGGCAGCGCGTGACGGACGATCCGTTTGAGGAGACCGGGGAAGGATGCCCATACGATCACGAGGCTTTCCACCTCTTCCCATTCGGCCATGGTGCGCACCGGGAACTGGGGTGGAGCAACGGCACCACGGCCCAACTCGGACCTGGAGGCGCGATACGGCGCGATCAGTTCCCGCTCGTGCGGCGCCAAGGTGTGCGGCAGCATCTCCTGGGCCATCACCGCGGCGCCACCGACCATGAGGTGGATCCACACCGCGATCACTTTGGCCCAGGCCCTTGGAGTCCGACCCACCAGCCCTGCTGTTGTACGGTCGCCACACATGGCACATGCGCCGAACATCCACGATAAGGTGTTGCACCCAGCAGGACCGCATCCACCTCTGATCGATCGAAACATGGCAACAAGGTAGGCGCCCACCGGGTATGCCACCCAGCGACATGGTGTCCGACCCATGGAAAGCAAAGACGCTTAGGGCAACTCGTCCGCGGGTTGAGGGTGCACCGGTGTGGCAACCTCATCCTCACCTGTCCCCTTCGGCCGTGACGAGGCTTGTGCACCCGACCTTGCCATTCCCGTCAGCTGTTCATACAACGAGACGATGTCCCTTACATAATGGAACACCTGACTGCCCTTGCAATAGCCGTTCTTCATCTCGGGGCGGGTGTAATACTGTGGCTTGGCCAGCAGCAACACGGCACGTTCCACATGGTTCTCCCACCGCTTGGGGTCGAGGCCCGACCTTTCCGCCAGACGCTGTGCATCGATGATGTGGCCCACCCCTGCGTTGTATGAGGCGAGCACGAATCGCAAGCGTTGTTCCCGATCCGGCACAGCACGCATCCACAGCGTATCCAGCCGGGTGATGTAGCGTTTGGCTGCACGGATGTGGTCCCCCACCGCCATGGCGGTATCCAAGCCGTATCGGGCAGCCGTGTTCGGCATGAACTGCATGATGCCCTGTGCGCCCTTGGTGGACACGGCGGTGCTGTCGAACCGCGACTCCTTCCAAGCCATGGCGGCGAGGAGCTGCCACTTCCACCCGAACCCTTGCCCATTCTTCCGGAACTCCTGGTCGTAGGGCGAGATGCTATCCGAGGCGATCGGCATGGAGCGCCTACGCAAAGCCCCGGGCTTGGACCTTCGATCGAGATACCCATCGAGCAATGCCGTACGGAAGCGTTCTTCCACAGGATCGGATAGCCAGGCATCAAGGGCCTGCTTGAGTCGTGGTGAATCGTTACGTACCGCGAACACGATGGATCGCTCCTTCCCTTTCAGCGGGATGAACTCCAGCGCCGACAAGCGCGTGCCTTCATGGGCCGCAGTGGCATCGGTGACCACACATGCGCGCACCCTACCGATGACCACATCCATCAACAATGCGTCCGGTGTTGCCGTTTCCTCCTTCAAGCCGTTCAGTACCGGCCGGACACCCGGCCCATCCCTGAAGGGAGACCAGGCGCTGATATGCACCGTACCGTCCATCGCGTCGCGCACGGTGTTCGCTTCGGCGCGCACCTGCGCTACCATGGGGCGCACCACCATCACCGGCTTGGTGGTGCCGAACCAGTGGCGCTCCCAGGGCGCAGGTGCATACTGGGCGGCGATCACATCGCCCAAGCCCTGCTGCAGCGCGCTGTACATGGAGTCGCGGTGATCGACCACCACGGCTTCGATCGGAATGCCGATGTGTCTTGCGAATCGTTCGAGCACCTCGAACTCGAAACCGCTCACCGCACCAGGGCGCTCCTCCCAGACCAGCGGATCCTGCAGCACCAGGACACGCAGGGTATCGGCCCGGATGAGGTCGAGGTCACGAACGACCTTGGATCGCCCCCAGGGCACATACCGGGTGGAGGTTGCGGGGCGTTCACGGAAATACCACGAGAACGCGAGTGCCAGCGCCACGGCGGCGAGCAGGACCCAGAGACCGGTGCGTTGGCGAACGGTCATCGGTAGGCTTGGGTATGCGCTTCCACCTCGGGCAGGAAGTGTTTGAACTCCATGGTATACTCCGCCAGGTAGCGATCCAGCACTTGTTCCGCACCACGCATGACCTCGCCTTCGGGAACCCGGGTCGAAAGGCCGGCGAGCGCACGTCCAATGCCCGCCAGGGAAACGTAGGAGGTGAGCCAATCGTGACGTACCATGTAGGGTAGCATGTCGCGTGTGCGCGCCGGCATGTCCTGCTCACGGGATCCCAGCAACCCGTACATCCGCTGAGCGAAGCTGTGCAGTGGCTCGCCGTGGTACTCGCTCCAATTACGGGCGAGCACGTGATCGTAGAACAAGTCCATCACCACCCCGGCATAGCGGCCGGCATAGGTGTGGAGCCGCTCCTTCCCTTTCAACACCAACGGGTGCGTATCGGTGAACGAATCGATGGCACGGTGAAGTCTGAGGCCGCGCTCCATCCCCGCCCCGAACCGTGAGAGGTCACGTCCCTTCACGGCATCGCCCATGAAATTGCCCACGATCACATCGGGATCGCCCCCGGAGAGGTACAGATGACCAAGGAAATTCATGCGGTGCGCGAAGGTAGGCCCCTTGGCCCGATGGCCACATGCTTTCACCGTTCATGTGATCCCTGCCGCGCGGTGGATCGCCCCGGATAATTTAGCCGACACGGATCAACATGCCCATACGCGACCGACTCCACTTCGCGCCGAAGGCCCGTACCACGTACTGGATCACCCAGGTGTTGGCCTGGGGCTTGTTGGTCACGGTGATCAGCCTTCCGATCTACCAGGACCGCGAACTGACCACCGACCAGCTGAAGGTGCTGGGCCTGTTCTACCTCATCGGTATCGGCATCAGCCACTGGTTCCGGAGCGTGATCATCCGCAACCGATGGCTGGAGCGGGACATCGGATTTGTGCTACCAAGGCTTTCACTGGTGGCCCTTTTGTTGAGCATGGCTGCCTTCCTGCTGATGGCCGTGACGCACGACCTGTTCTTCCCCTCGTACGCCCCGTTGCTTGTGGCCGATCCGCTCGCGATCCTGTTGAACACGATCAACTGGACCGTACTGCTGTTCATCTGGTCACTGGGGTACTTCGCGTACGTGTACTTCATCCGCAGTCGGCGCGAAGAGATCCGGAACCTGCGCCTGCAGACCGCCGATCGCGACAATCAACTGAACACGCTGCGGGCGCAAATGAACCCGCATTTCATGTTCAATGCCCTCAATGGGATACGCGCGCTGGTGGACGAGGACCCGGACAAGGCGAAACGTGCCATCACCCAACTGAGCGCCATCCTGCGCAATGCCATGGCCACGGTACGCCGCGAAGTGGTGCCATTGGGGGAAGAGATCGATATCGTCAAGGCCTATCTGGAACTGGAGCACATGCGCTTCGAGCATCGGTTGCGTTATTCGTTCGACGTGCCACCCGAACTCGAACGTGTACCTGTACCTCCGATGCTGCTTCAAACCCTCGTGGAGAACGCCGTACGCCATGGCATCGCGCCGCTGGTGGATGGTGGCGATCTGCTGGTGAAGGCCCAGCGCACGGACGATGGCTTGCGATTGACGGTGCGCAACACCGGGCACTACACCCCCGGCAACGTGAAAGGTACCGGCATCGGCCTTCAGAACACACGCAAACGGCTGGCCATGATCTACACCGGTCGCGCGCACCTGGAGATCCTGAACGCTGATGGCATGGTCGAAAGTCGCGTTGACATACCCTTGACCGCCGAACACGAACCGACCCGTACCTTACCACATCACCACCGCACTCCATGAAAGCACTGATCATCGATGACGAACGGCTCGCCCGGAAAGAACTCGCCAGCCTGTTGGAGCGGCATGATCACATCGAGGTCGTTGGCGAAGCCGCGAACGCGGACGAAGCCGAGGCCATGGTGGCCGAGAAACGCCCGGACCTGATCTTTCTGGACATCAACATGCCGGGACGCGATGGATTCGAGTTGCTCGCAGCACTGGACCCCGCACCCCAGGTGATCTTCGTGACCGCTTACGACGAACATGCCCTGCGCGCCTTTCAGGTGAACGCGCTGGACTACGTGGTGAAGCCGATCGACCCGGATCGACTGGCTGCGGCGTTGGGCAAACTGCATGCGCAGCACGAACAGGATGCACCACAACGCGAAGTGTTACGCGAGGGTGACCAGATCTTCCTGCGCGATGGGGAGAAGTGCTGGTTCGTGACCTTGAAGGATGTCCGCTATTTCGAGAGCGAAGGGAACTATGTGCGGGTGCGGTTCGACGATCAGAAGCCGCTTGTTCTGCGTTCACTCAACAAGCTGGAGGAGAAGTTGGATCCACTCGTCTACTTCCGTGCCAGCCGCAAGCACATCATCAACCTGCGCTGGGTGGACAAGATCGAGCCTTGGTTCAATGGTGGTCTCATGGTGAAGCTCAAGAGCCTCGACCGCAATGGCGAGCCGGAAGCCATCGAGGTCTCCCGCCGACAGGCCGCACGGTTCAAGGACCTGCTGAGCCTATGATACCCATTCGCACGAAGGAGTAGGCCGATCCACTCGGTCTTTTTCGCACGACTTCTCCGTCGTGATCGTTCCGTAGCACCGGCTATGCGGCGACCCCGCCGTATCGTCATGCGGAACGATCCCTCCGCATCTCTGGCCTACGCCTTCATGCGAAATGAAATAACAGGCCCCTCGTTCCGGCCCATGAAAAAACAGGCGCGCATCAAAGGCCGCCATTGAATGTCCGATCGGCATCATGCCTTCCACTGCATAGGCCGGAACAGCAGCCTGGGCGAGTATTCATCTTCTCCCCGGTCCTCCGCGCCACGGCCTGAGCCGCTCATGTGGCAGCGGGGGCAATGGATCGATGCCCGCCAAGCTTGCGGCCATTGACACCTCCCCCTTTGGACGCGGGATCGAGACCCGGCCCCCGGCAGCACATCAGGCTTTGCTCGCCCCGGATCACTATATTGGATCCAGTTCGGCCTCCATCCTACGCCCCATTCGCCCCCTGTTCCACCATGATGTGAAACTGAAGAACCGTACGCTGTGATGACCTCTGCTCACAACGAGGTGCATCGTTCCACGAAACCCCAACACGTCCCCAATCTCCCCCAAGCCCATGATGCGACACCTGACCCTCATCGCACTCTCCCTATCCGCCAACCTCTTCGCTGCTTCGGGTGGGCCCGACATGTACGGCTATACCTGGAAGGACAGCAACGAGCCCGGAGGTCCGGTGTTCTCGTGGATCGATATCACCACCACGGGCACGCAGGTGCAGGGCCTGGCGGATGATAACATGGTCGGTCCATTCGTGATGGCCACCAGTCAGGCGTACTACTGGTACACCAGGAAGAACGTTTGGATCGGGAGCAACGGCTACATCGCCTTCGCCAATGGCAACATCGCTTCGCCGTTCCCGACCATCCCCATGGCCGGTGGCATGAACGACTACATCGCGGCCTACACGGCGGACCTGACCTTCTCCGGCACCGGCAACCCGGGCCGATGCTACATCCTGGATGACGATGACCAGACCATCATCTCGTATGTGGGTGTGCCGTTCTGGAGCCCCACTGCCCCGAGCTACACCGGCAGCAACACGTTCCAGGTGATCCTGAACAAGACGGACAACACCATCACGGTGCAGTATCTCCTGGTCTCCGGCACCACCCAGAACAACGATCTATTGATCGGGATCGAAAGCGTGGCCGGATCGATCGGCCTACAACATTCGGTGGACCAATACCAGACGAACAACTTCGCCATACGCTACTACCGGCCGGATACCACGGAGTTGGACATCGTGGATGCCATGGTGGATTACAACACCGCCCCAGGCAGCCATGGGCGCTTCATCGCCCGGAACGGCGCCCCCCTGAACCTCGAGGCGGGCATCATCAACTCCGGGAATGTGGACCTCACCGACATCGAGGTGCAAGCCACGGTGCGCAACCAAGCGAACATGACCCTGGTGACGGCTTCGGCCCAAGTGGCCGAACTAGTGGCCACCAACAATGCACCCATCGATTTCAATGCCCAGTTCGTCCCCACCACGGCCGGCACACACACCCTCACCACCTCCATCAGCGGGATCGCCAACGAACTGGTGAGCACCAACAACAGCAAGGTCCAGGAACTGGTGGTGGTGGACACGACGCAGACCACCTTGCAGCTGACCTATGCGGGCAGCACGGATGACGGGACCGGACTCGGTTGGAACGGTGGTGATGGCGGTGTGGGTGTATTCTTCGCACCACCCTACTACCCGGCCTACGCCGGCGCCACCCGTGTGCGCATCGCCAGCAACACGGGCCCCAGCGGCTTCAGCATGATGGTGTACGATGATGATGGCCCGAATGGCAGCGCTGGTACGCTGCTCGATTCGGTAGCCGTGACACCGCAACAGGCCGTTGCTGGCAACCTCACCATCCCGTTGACCGCACCCTTGACCATCGCCAGTGGCGGTGTGTATGTGCTCTGGTACATGGGTGGTGCGAACATCAACATCGCCCAGGACATCGTGGCGCCCTTCTCGCTGAACACCTACGAGGTACTTGGTGGGACGTGGGCCGAATACCGCGATCGCGAGAACGTGGACTTCCATATCGGGTTGGATCTGACGGAAGCCCCGATCCGCGACATCGGCGTGAGCGGATTCTTCGGTGCCGCACCCGGACAGAACATCTCCGGACCCACCACCATCCGTACATGGATCACCAATCATGGCAATATCGCCGCTTCGGGCTTCAGTGTGAACTACCGGTTCGAAGGAGAGCCCGTGGTCACGGCCAACTATACGGGAGCCCCGATCGCCGCAGGCTCCCAAGTCCTGTTCAGCTTCCCGCAGCAGTTGACCCCATCGGCGAACACCACGGGCGACCTGTGCGCCTGGAGCAGTTGGAACAGCGACATGGACAACAACAACGACACCACCTGCGTGAACGTGAACCTCGTGGTCGGCATCGGGGAAGCCACGATGCCGGTGCTCCGGACCTGGCCCAACCCCACTCGTGGTCCGCTCCAATTGGATGGTCTGGATCCAGGCCCCTGCGTGGTGCAGGTACTGGACGCCCGTGGCCGCCTGGTTCACGAAGAAGCATGCGTGGTGAACCTTAGCCCGGTGACCATCCGCCTGGACGATGTGGGGGCCGGGACCTACCAGCTGGTGGTGAAACGTCCGGACACCCATGCCCGAACCACCGTGGTGGTGCTGGACTGATCACTTCACCACCCCACCGTTACCTTTGAACGCCCCTTCCATGTGAAGGGGCGTTCGTTATCACTCCCATGCCCAAGAACACCACCTTGCTTCTCATCCTTTGGAACGTCGTGCTCTCCGCCGTGCTCGGCTGGAGCCTGATGCGCCAGCCCGCCGTTACGACCGGAGCGACATCCGAGCCCGTTCCGCAAGAGCTGCCCGTTGCGCCCATCGCAAACCGCGACACCAGTGGCTTGAAGGATGCCCGGATCGCATACTTCCAGATGGACAGCGTGCAGGCGAAGTATGAGCTGATCGCCGAAAAGGATAAGCGCTTCCGCAGCGAAGGGCAGCGGCTGGAGAACAGCCTGAAGAGCGAGATGAGCAAGGCCCAGGCGCGCTATGATGAATTGATGCGCAAGGACCATACGTACAGCACCCAGGCCGAGGTGGCCAAGGATGAACAGGAACTGCAACAGCTCATGGCCAAGATCCAGAGCCAGCAGGCCAGCAGTGAAGAACAACTCGCGAAGCTCGAAGCCGAAATGCTCACCGAGATCACCAAAGAACTCCGTGATTACCTGGAGGTCTACAATCGCACCGCCGGCTACGACTACATCTTCAGCGTACAGAACGGAGGACAGATCTGGGTGGGCAATAAAGGGCTCGACATCAGTGAGGACCTGATCAACGGGCTGAACCAACGCCACCGGTCAGGTAAGGCGACCATCAAATGACAATGGGCCTGCTGGACGACAAGAAGCGGAACAACATCGCGGGCTATGTGATCAGCATGTGGCACGTGGAGGACCTGATGCGTGCGAACGCGTTCAACCTGGACAAGGTGGAGGAACTCATGATAGCACCCATGGATGCCGACGAGTCCACCAAGGCCGATACGCGCGCCTGGTATTCGAGCATCATCCAGCGGATGAAGCTTCAGGGCATCGAGCTCCAAGGCCATCTGAGCGAGGTGGAGGAGGTGCTCAACGAACTGGAATTCCTGCATAACAGCCTGGTGAATGTGATCCGCGACGAGCCGTACGTCGCGCTATTCGCCGAAGCTCGACCAGCGATCACCGCGTTGCAAAGCCAGGCCGATGACCAGGCCGATGGACCCATCACCACCGGATTCACCGCGATCTATGGTGTGCTGCTGCTGCGGGCGCAGGGAAAGCCCGTGAGCCCGGCCACCACCGAAGCCGAAGGGCACATCCGGCGGTTGCTCGAAGCGCTAAGCGTCCATTACACGCAGATGCGGAAGCTGCCGGGGGTATCCATGAACTGAACGCCAACGCATGGCACGCCCCTTGCCGAGCTCCGTTGCGATGATGCGATCATCCCTCCTGTTGTTGTTGCTGGCACACGCCACCGGTGCCTGGGCACAAACCGCCACACCCACCGCCAACGAACGCATCGAACTGCTCAACGCGGACCGCGGCGAATACGACGACCGCATCGCCCCGGGGGCGCAGCGGCTGAAGGGTGATGTCCGTTTCCGGCATAAGGATGCCGTTCTCCGGTGCGACAGTGCCTATCTGTACAATGACCAACAGGTGCGTGCATTCGGCCATGTGACCATTGCCCAGGGCGACACCTTGCATGTACAGGCCGATCGTGCGCTCTACAATGGGAATGAACGCACCGCCCGTCTCGAAGGCAACGTGACGATGCGCAATAGCGACATGGAGCTGAACACCTCCGCGCTGCACTATGACCTCCGTGGTCGCCGTGCGGTATACGATACGGGAGGGCGGATCCGCAGCGTACAGGGCGGGGATGTGCTCACCAGCGACCACGGCATCTACCTCACCAACGGTCGCCGTTTCATCTTCAGCCGCAACGTGCGCATCGACCATCCGGAACGCACCATCACCGGCGACACCATGCACTATGTCACCTCCACCGGGGTCGCCGAATTCCCCGGTCCCACCCGGATCGTGCATGGTTCCACCATCATCAACACGCTACGCGGGACGTACGACACACGCAACGAAAGGGCCCGCTTCACCAAGCGGTCCGTGATCGATGACCAGGGCCGCACCCTCGAAGGGGACAGCCTGCATTACGACCGCAGGACCGGCGAAGGCTCTGCCTGGGGCCAGGTGGTGGTGAACGATTCCGCAAGCGCCACCACCATTCGCGGCGCCCTGGGACGTTACAACAGTATCAACGATCGCGCCATGGTCACCGGACAGGCCGAGCTGGAGCTTCGCATGGGAACGGACACCCTTTTCCTGCATGGCGACACGCTCTTCACGCTTCCCAGCGACAACGGCGACCGGATCCAGGCCCACCGCCATGTACGGTTCTTCCGCAACGACCTCCAGGGCGCCTGCGACACCCTCATCTACGACCAAGCGGACAGCGTGATCAGCCTATACCACGCTCCCGTGCTCTGGAGCGGCACCGACCAGATCACCGGTCGGCACATCCGCATCGCCCTGCGCGATGGGAAAGCCCATCAGCTATTCATCGAACAGGCCGCGTTCCTGGTCTCCCAGGTGGACAGCATACGCTACGACCAGGTCGCGGGCACCAACATGACCGGATACTTCGGCGATCAAGGTCTACGCACCTTGGAGGTGGAAGGCAACGCACGCACGGTGTACTTCGCACAGGAGACGAAGAACGGCGAGGAGCACATCATGGGGGTGAACCGTGCCGATTGCAGCCGGATCCACGTTCACCTGAAGGATGGCAAGGTGGAAACGGTGACCTTTCTCGATCGACCGGATGCCACGCTCTACCCGTTGGAGAAAGCACCGGCCGATGAACTCCGCATGCAGGGCTCGGACTGGCGGGCTGCGGAACGCCCCATGGACCGCGCAGGCATCTTCCTAACGCCCACGAGCACCACGCCGTGAGCTGCGCCCGGTGGTCGGCCGTACCGCTTCTGGAGTCGGTTCGGTCAGCGGCACACCGAACAGCGCCGCAGTAGCCTCGCTCAACGCTGTCTCCGTTCGGAAACCCGTATCCCCGCTTCGTTCCAGCTTGTTCTCCGAAAGGCGGTTCGGGTAGATGATCAGGTGATCGCCAGGCATGTCGGACCGCACCGCGAAGGCCACGTCGTTCCCATCCAACGTATTGCCTTCCACATGCACTTCGGCGTGCCCTGTGCTTTGCACGGCCACCGCGTTCTTCGACGAACGCACCCGGCGGACCAGCACCTGTGCGGCGCCATCCACCGAAATGGCCGACCCTTGCAGACCGGTGAACGTGCCGCCGAGCACGGCCACCGTTCCCATGCCGATGGAAAGCCCGGTGGTGGCATTGGACCGCGCGCCGACCATCACCGGATCGCGGATGACCCCACGGATAT
The DNA here is from genome assembly GCA_008016945.1 of Flavobacteriales bacterium. The sequence continues at coordinate 14,495 of SSGN01000068.1, read as the reverse complement.
GATCCAGGCGCACGAAACACCGCGCCACATCCTCGAACCGGACGGCGTTCATGGACAGCTCGCTGCCATCAACGAACAACGATGCCTCAGCACCATGCTCCTGGAACACACTGTTGGTGATGCTGGTGAGCGCCGCCCCTTGTACCGTGACCATGCCGCCGTACTTCGCACCCGCCAGCTTGGCACCAGCACCGCCGGATACATAAAGGCCGCTGATCGAACAACGTTGCGAGGTGCCGCCCACCACCGCAAGGACACCGAAGGGCCGATCCGCCTCCAGCGGGCGAATGAACACCGGATTGCGCAATGTGCCCCGAATGAAGAGATCGCCCTTGACCACGATACTGGCGCCCGCGCCCATGAAGAGCCTGGCCCCCTGCAACAGGATCACCGACCGCCCTGCCGGGAACTCCACATCCTCCAGGATCTCGTACTTGCCACGGGGGAAGATGATGGAATCACCTTGAAGTACAAGTTTGTACCGCTTCGCGAGCCGGGCCAGTCCTGCGGTGTCGGGTGCCGCACCAACGGTCAACGGAGGAAGATCCATGCCGTGGACGAAGGTGGCGTGACCACCGCCGGCATTCAGCGCACGATCCAGATAGGGCACGGCCTCGTTGTTGGCGATATGCGTGGTGGTGATCCCCGGCGGATCGGACAACCCGAGCAACGAAGCCCAAAGCGTGAAAGTGGCCGCGTGGCGTTGCTGTAGCTCTGGCCAGGACGTGGCGAGCTCGGCCTGCATCCGCTCGAAGCGCGAGCGGAACGATGGCCGTTCGATCAAGGGGGTGATGAGGTTGTACACCAAGGTCCGTCGGGAACCGGTATGGCTCACATCGGCAGGCACCTGGTAGATCGGGACGAACCGCTCCGTGGACCGATCGAAGAGCAACGAGACCCGGGTCTCGCGCAGGTCCCGCCCATCGATCCAGGCCATCAGCGCCCAGGCTGCCGCAGCCTTCTCGTCCATCATCGCAGCCAGCATATCCGTGTTGCCCTTTGCCACCTCGGACAAGGCACGTTCGATACGGCCCCGTAGGCGTACCTGCTCCACACTGTCCCCTTCGATCACGGGGAACTGCGCATCAGGCCGGGAGGGATCCATCCCCATCTTCACCACGATGGCACCGCGCAGGCCGCGGCGCGCAACGAACTCCTGGTCCACCCACTCTTGCTGTAGGTACGCCCCCAGATCATGGCCACACGAGATCACCCGTACAAGCCCGAGGGCTGGCGTGATCAAGCCGAGTTCGTGCGCGATGATCTCCAGCTGTTTGGCGCGAAACGCATCCGTCGCGGCCGGGGTGAGCATGAGGCGCCGGTGTTCCTTGTAGAGCGCATCCTTCTTGAACCGAACCGCATGGCCCGGACGATCCAAGAGGTTGCGCACCTCCACCGAATCCCCGTAACCATCCCCTTCGAACCACCGTGTGCGCCAGGCCCCACCACGCTGATCCTCCATGCACTCCGGCACCTCGTGCGATGGACCGAAGCGCAGAACAGGGAGTTCAGTGAGCCGTGTCGCCGCCGGATGGCGATCGAACAACGCCGTGTACATGTCCCACTCCGACGGCGCTATGGACAACCCGGGTATCTGCTTGAGCCAGGCCGAACGCCCGAGCGAGAACACGCCCACCAAGCCACCGCCCACCAGCAACAGGCCGATGAGCCAGGGCACCAGCCCCACCCTACGGGGCCTCTTCGATCCCTTCATCGGTTATGGCATTGGTGATACGCAATGCGGAAGGCACTCCGCCGGGGAACCTCACGTGGACATCCAATGGCCGCACCTGGTAATGCAACCAATTGGCGAAAGGATGGTCCCAACTGCCATCGGGCACCTCCACCGCGCGATGCACGATGATGGACCACCATCCATCCTTCCGTTCAGCGGTGATCGTATCGGTCCCTACGATCACCTGGGGCGGCAGCTGATCCAAACTCCGCCAACGGAGTTCCACGGGTACCTCATTGGTCGAGGTGAGATGCAGCGCGGCCCCGCGCTCCACCCGTACCGTTCTGTCGGACAGCCGTGCCAGCGTACCTGTCCAATACCCATTCACCGTGGCCCGCATGTTCGCGAAGGAGCTGATGACATGGGTCACCGAGAACCGATGCACATCCTCGGGCATCATGGAGACGTGGCCGTATTTGTTCCGGTCGGCCAACACCGAGGGTATCAGGTCCGCGATACGCGCATCGTACTCCCGGGTGAACGCCCCTTCGGTGTGCAGCTCGCGGAGCGCTTGGTGCGCATAACGATCACGCAGGAGCCGCCACTCGGGTATGCGCAGGAACCAATGCGCCAACGCATCGTTGATGAAGTAGAGCGGTTCGTTCGCTGGCGGGAACATGAGCAGCGCATCCCAGAAGATGGGATAGAACAACCCTGTTCGGGCGGACATGACCAGCCATTGGTTGTGGAACTGGTCCATGTGCTTGGTGTTCACCACCAGCATCGCGGCGAAGTAGCGCGCGAAGGCATCCACATCGATCAGCCGTGCGAGCGTATCGCGTCGTTGTTCAAGGCTGAGGGTGCTGTCCACGATGACCCGTGCGATCGCCCGGATCCGGTCGGAGGCCACGGTGCTGTCCGCATCGCTCACATACTGCCAGTTGGCGGCATCGCGCCACAGGGTGATCTTCTCGGGTAGTGTGGGCGTGGTGATCCGTTTGAAATCGCCGCGGTACACGGGCACATCGCCCTGGGTCAGATGCCGGATCCGCTCGAACGAGCCATCGGGCTGCTCGTACATCTCCATCACGCCAAGGTCCTTCCCGTTCAACCGCACGTACACCATCTCATTCCACGGCACCGCTACACCCATGTGCCCGGCGATCCACATGCCCATGTGGTTGTTGAGCATGTTGAACGACTTGGGGTTGATGAAGTTGAGCTTGCGGTACGGCTTGAACGGGTTGTCCTCCTTCAGCCGCAGGCGGAACGACCGTTTGCCGCCCAGGTAGTGCGAAGCGGAGTACAGTCCACGATACCGGAACTTGGCCGGGAACTCCACGCCATGGGCCAGCAGGGTCGCGGGTTTGTTGTACCCTCCGCTCCATGGCAGGTCGCTGTTCAAGGAATCCAGATGCGTCTGGTCGATCTCGACCTCCACCACACGCAATCGGTGCGGGCCGGGATCTTCGGCGAGGCCATCCACTGTGGTGGAGAGAACGGAAGCGACCGCGATGCGGGCTGCACGATCCGGCCCCAGCAGCACCATGAACACGATGCCCGAAATGAACACCACGGCCAGCAACACCAGCCAGATCGCACCGGTGCCACTGCTGCGCTGCCTCATCGGTTCCGCCCCGCACTGAGAAGCAGGACCAGTATGAGCACCAACGTGAGAAGGACGAAACTCAGGTTGTACCCCAGCCCGAGCAACGCGCTCAACAGCATCACCGGGATCCACAAGCCGCGATGGTCGCCCAAGCGAGCCAGCAGGCCCGCCACCATGACACCGCCGGCGATGATGGCCGCCGGGATGAGCCCATCGGTGAAATGGCGCAGCAGCAGCGCCAACGCATAACCGGCGATCAACAATTGCCAAGGCACAAGGCCGGGCCGCTCCGATGGGCGCAACCCGCGATTCCAGCTCCAGCCGATCAGGATCAGCGCGACCACCAACATGCCGAAGAGCGTGAGCGCTTCCACCCAGCCGTGCAACAGGGCCCCGGTCCAACGTGCAGCTTCGTTACGCATCTCCTTCGTCTCGTGGCACAAGATGGGCACACCATCACTCCGCCGCTCCGCTGCCGCCCAGGAGTTTTCAAGACCGCGTTGGGAATGAAGGGCCCAACAGCAGCGCTCAACCGGTGATCCAGTTGTGGATGATGGCCGCTCCGTGCGGCGTGAGGATGCTTTCCGGATGGAACTGAACCCCGCACACCGCGTACATACGATGCTCCACGGCCATGATGACACCGGTGGCACTACGTGCGGTGACCCGCAGCGTGGAGGGCAGCACCTCCTCCCGGGCCGCCCAGCTATGGTACAACCCCACCTCGAACGGATCGGGAAGGCCATGGAACAGATCGGCGCGCGGTGTTTCCGGATGGCAGGGAACGGCCACTCCGTGCATCACGCGTTGTTGGTTGTACAACCCACCGCCGCACACCTCCACGATGGCCTGCATCCCCAGACAAACACCCAACACGGGGTGCGTGGGCATCACACGCCGCAGCAGCTCCATCATGATCCCCGCTTCGGAGGGCAGACCGGGACCTGGAGAGAGCACGATACGATCATACCCGGTGGCCTCCTCCACGGTGATCCGGTCGTTCAACGTCACATCCACGGTGCCGTAAGGCTCCAGCAGGTGGTGCAGGTTCCAGGTGAAGGAGTCGTAGTTGTCGAGCAACAGGATGCGCATGATGCGATGGCTGTGGCGTTCCTAGGGCCTGCGCCCCTCGGCTCCGGACTTTCCGATCCAGCCCAGGTGTGTGTGCTGGAAGCTGTCGCCGAACTTGAGGCCGTAGCCGAAGATGCGATCAAGCGAGGCGTGGCCATAAAGGACGAGACCGATGGTCATCAGCTCATCACTGCAGTCCCCGATCAGGCCATAGCGCATCACCTGTGCCAGCATGATCACCAGGATGGCCACCCCTTTGTGATGGAACAGGTTGTACGCCACCGCGCCGATCCTGGTGTTCACGAGGTAGCCCAACATGCTGATATCCGGTCCGATCAGCAACAAGAGGAAGACCCACCACGACGCGTGCGCCGTGTAGAGTGCGAACAGGACCAAGAGGAACTGTGCCAGCTCTTCGAGCTTGAGAAGGTTCTTCATTGAACGGTGAGGTCTACCCAACAGGTCGGTGGCATGAATGTCACGATCGGGGGCCGGAGGCCACCATCACCATACGATCCCCACCGGACAGTGGTCGCTCCCCATGACCTCGTTGAGGATGAACGCTTCCTTCACCTTCTTCTCGAAGCCTTTGGACACCAGCACGTAGTCGATCCGCCAGCCCACGTTCTTCTCCCGGGCGCCGAAGCGTTGGCTCCACCAGCTGTACTTCACGGTGCCGGGGTGCAGGTGGCGGAACGTGTCCACATAGCCGGAAGCGAGCAGTGCCGCGATGCCGTCGATCTCGCTCTGCATGTAACCCGCGGTCTTGTTGTAATTGGGTTTGGGCCGTGCGATATCGATGGGCTGATGCGCCACGTTGAGGTCGCCGGTGAAGATCACGGGTAACGATCCCGAGGCGAGCTGCACCAGGTACTGGCGGAGCGCCTCGTCCCATTCCGCACGATAGCCGAGGCGTTTGAGGTCCTGGCCGCTGTTGGGCACATAGGCGTTCACCACGATGTGGTCCTTGAAGGTGGCGGTGACGATCCGGCCTTCCTTGTTGTGCTCCCCGGCGCCGGGAATACCCATGTGCACGCGTTCGGGCTTCTGCCGGCTCATGATGGCGGTGCCGCTGTAACCCGGTTTCTCGGCACCGCTGGCGTGCACGTGGTAGCCCTCCACCTCTTTCAGTGCCTCGGCCACCTGCTCGGGCGTGGCCTTGGTCTCCTGAAAACACACCACATCGGCCGCCATGGTGCGCAGCGAAGCATGAAGCCCCTTGGTGACACTGGCGCGGATGCCGTTCACATTGAAAGAGATCAGTTTCATCGTTTGAACAGGGTGTCCGCGAACCTACACCAAAGGCCAACGTACAACGGACCACTCATCACAAGGACTTTATCACAAAGTCCACGATAACGAACCGCCCGATGTTCATATCGCCTGACCTCCAACAAGTTGCGCATAGGCGATCCATCGGCCGGAACAAGGCGTTCAACTTGAATGGAACCGTATTGGGCAAAAAGATCGGGCGATCCGTGGCCAACGCCACCTTCTTTGTAGCCATCGTTCACCCTTTTCCGCATCACGCATGCCTGTAACTCCCTACAGCGGCACCTTCGGCCGTGAGGAATTGAAACACCTCCTGCGCCGCACCTTGTTCGGCGTCACCAACGCGGACCTCGCCCAATTCAGCGGACAAACGTTGACCCAAGTGGTGGACGCGCTGCTGGCCACGAGCCTTCCCACCTCGGTGCCCCTGAAGAACTACTGGGCCCTGAACGGCGGTGTGCGCGACCCCAACGCCATGGACCCGGCGGTGACCTTCGGACAGACGTGGGTGAACACGCCCAATGTGGTGGCCGCGGTGGACGCCAATGTGGGCCGCATGTACAGCTACATCTCGTGGACCGTGGGCCAGATGATCCACCAGGAGCGGACCATCCACGAGAAGATGCGCCTATTCTGGTACAATCACCTCGCCATCCAGGTGCAGGAAGTGTTCAACGGCCTGCTATGGTGGAACTACGACCAGCTCCTCCGCACCCAAAGCCTGGGGAACTTCCGGCAATTGATGTACGGCATCACCGTGGACCCGTGCATGCTCGAGTACCTCAACGGTGACCAGAACGTGGCTTCGGCGCCGGACGAGAACTATGCCCGGGAGTTGATGGAGCTCTACACCTTGGGCGAAGGCAGCGGCTATACCGAGCAAGACGTCCAAGCCGCCGCACGGGTGCTGACCGGTTGGTCCTTCCGCGAATCGAACGGTGCGCCGATCCTGCCCGAAACGGTGTTCACCGCAGCCAACCACACCACCACCAACAAGCAATTCAGCGCCTTCTTCAACAACACGGTGATCACCGGGCAGACCGGGGCCAACGCGGGGCAAACCGAGCTGAACGCCTTGCTGGACATGATCACCGCCAAGCAGGAATGCTCCCTCTTCGTCTGCAGGCAGCTCTACCGGTTCTTCGTGCATGGCCAGATCAGCGCTACCGCCGAGGCTGAACTGATCGTGCCGCTGGCCGAGGTGTTCCGCGCCAACGCCGGTGCCCCGGACCAGATGCGCACGGTGATGCACGCCCTGCTCACCAGCGCACATTTCTTCAACGCCGACAACCGGGCTTGCATGATGATGAGCCCGGCCGACCTCATCATCGGCATGGTGCGGAAACTCAAGTTCACCTTCCCCAGTGAAAGCACCCAGCTCGAAGCACGCTACCGGATGTTCCTGGACATCTACTACATCTGCGTGAACTGCGACCAGAACCTCTTCGACCCACCCAACGTGGCCGGTTGGCCCGCCTACCACCAAAGCCCGCTCTTTGATGAGATCTGGGTGGACAGCGCCTCCTACGCCGCACGCAACTTCGCCGTGCAGGGCCTGATCGGCCAGGGCTTCAATACCGGCACCGACTTCTACCAGGCCGCCAGTCGGCAGGTCTCCATCAAACCGAACTACGTGGGCATCGTGGGCGAATTCAACAACCCCAGCCTACCGGCCAATGTGGTTGACGGCTGTGCCGACCTGCTCTATGCGATCCCCATTTCACAAGGCATCAAGGACACGCTGAAGACCCAGCGCCTGCTCCTGGGCCAGCAAAGTGATGTGTACTGGACCGAGCCCTACGAACTGTACGTGGCCAACCCGAACACCACCGACCAGACCGCGCAAATGGTGCCCAACCTGATCAACTTCCTGCTCCTCGATATGGCGAAGGCCGCCGAAACCCAGATGTTCTGAACCGAAGTACCATGAACAGAAGACACTTCCTTCGCTCGGCTGGTGCGGTGACCATCGGTGGTATGGCCGTACGTGGACTGAGCAGTCCGCTCCTTGGCGCCCTGGGCCGGTCCGTGGCCGAGGACCGCGTACTGGTGATCATCCAGCTCTTCGGAGGGAACGATGGTTTGAACACCGTGATCCCCACCAGTGCGTACAGCCAGTTGAGCTCGCTCCGGTCCCATGTACTGATCCCGCAGAACCAGGTGCTTTCACTCTCCGGGCTCACCGGCACCGGCCTGCACCCCGCCATGACCGGCATGCAGACCTTGTGGAACGAAGGCAAGCTCGCCATCGTGCAAGGGGTGAGCTACCCGGAACCCAACTTCAGCCACTTCCGCGCACAGGACATCTACGAGACCGGCGCCAACAGCGACCAGATCCTCCAATCGGGGTGGTTGGGGCGCTACCTGAACTTCGAGTACCCGAACTATCCCGTGGGCTATCCGAACCCGGACATGCCCCACCCCTTGGCCATCCGGGTGAGCGGCGGTATCGGCGCGGGCCTGCAGAACATGGGGGTGAACATGGGGGTGAGCATCCATAACACCAACGACCCGCTCAACCTCACCGGGAATATCTACAACGACCCCGCCTCGGCCAGTTGCAGTGGCGACAAGCTCCTCGCCATCCGCACCATCCAACGCCAGACCGACCAGTATGGCAACGTGATCGAAGCAGCAGCCAGCGCCAACTGCCAGCACAGCAGCCTATACCCCACGTATAGCACCGAGGCCAACCGCCTGGCACAGGCCCTCAAGATCGTTTCGCAACTGATCTGTGGCGGACTGAAGACCAAGATCTACTGGGTGAGCATGAGCGGCTTCGACACCCACGCCTCCCAGGTGAACCCCGGCGACCACACCATCGGAACCCATGCCAACCTGCTGCGCGCCTTGAGCGACAACATCCGCGCGTTCCAACACGACCTCCAGCTCATGGGCCTCCAAGATCGTGTGTTGGGCATGACCTTCAGCGAATTCGGACGACGCATCACCAGCAACGCCTCCTACGGCACCGACCACGGCAGCGCACAGCCCATGTTCCTGTTCGGCACCCAGGTGCTTCCCGGCATGCTCGGCAACAACCCGGTGATCCCCTCCAATACCACTTCGGCCACCAACCTGGCCATGCAGTATGACTTCCGCAGCGTGTACGCCAGCGTCTTGCGCGATTGGTTCTGCCTCGAGCAACAGGACATCGACTCCGTGTTGCTGCAGACCTACCAACCGCTCAATGTGATCAGCAGCGCCGGATGCCTCAGCACCGACATCCGCGAGGCCAACCAGCACGCGGGGGTGGAGCTGCTGCACGCCTACCCCAATCCGTTCGTGGAACGCACCACCCTGGAGTACACCTCCCTCGGTGGCCCCACCATGCTCCAGGTGTTCAATGAACAAGGACAGCTGATACAGACCGTGTTCAACAAGGTCATCGCCCCGGGAACGTACAAAGTGGACGTGGACCTGGGCGACCTGCCCACCGGCGTGTATTATGCCCGATTACAGAACGGCACCGACCAACAAGTGCGCAACCTGCTGAAGGTTCGCGGCTGATCCGGACCACGCTTCCTGAGCACGCTTCACCTCGGGGCGCACCGCCTCCCCGTACATCATTGGCATGGACCTGGTCGTGCCCTGACCTGAGGACCATACCCCTTGCACCATTGTCCACGTCGGGCTGGGGTATCGGGGACCTACGCACCTGCCCAATGCCCCACCAGGGCGATCTCGGCTCATCGGCGTAGCACCGTGCTTCGGCCTGGCCGGGATCCCCGACCGTCGACTTGTTGACACTTTTCCGCGTGGCGTGCGTTCCCCCTTCCACATTGTAGTAGCTTTCTTGTCCGGATCGACCCGCCATGCCCATCACCCCCTACACCGGCCCCTTCGGCACCACCGAACTCCAGCACCTCTTACGGCGATCGCTCTTCGGCTGCACCGTGGCAGACCGTGCCCACTTCGAAGGCATGAGCCTGAACGACGTGGTGGACGAGCTGCTCGACTTCACCAACGATACCACACCGCCGGTGAAGGCGTACACCGACGCCAGCGGGAACCCCAATGGCATCGATGCCGCCGTACCCTTCGGAACCACCTGGGTGAACACACCGATCACCCCGCTGAACGACACCGATGTGATCGAAGTTCGACTGCGCAGTTTCGGCGCATGGTGGATGGAACTGATGACGAACCAGCAACGCAACCTGCGGGAAAAGCTCGTGCTGTTCTGGCACAACCACATGCCCACGCAGACCTCCATCGTGTACCAGTCGGAGATGCAGTACAGCATGAATCAACTGCTGCGAACGCGGTGCAAAGGCAATTTCAAGCAGTTGATACACGACGTGACCATTGAGCCCGCGATGCTGTACTACCTCAACGGCTTCCTGAACGTGGCCTCGGCTCCGGACGAGAACTACGCACGCGAACTGATGGAGCTTTTCACACTGGGGCAGGGCAGCGGTTACACCGAGGCCGATGTGCAGGCCGCGGCACGGGTCCTCACCGGATGGACCCTTCAGGTCGAGGCCAATGGCATCCCGATCCTCCCCCAGCGCATCTTCTTCCCGCCGAACCATACCACCACCGACAAGCAGTTCTCCGCATTCTTCGGGAACACCGTGATCCAAGGCCAGACCGGCATCAACGCCGGAGAGACAGAGCTCAACGCCCTGCTCGACATGATCCTCGCCAACCCCGAATGTCCCCGCTTCATCTGTCGCGAACTGTACCGCTTCTTCGTTCATGGAGAGATCAGCGAACAAGCCGAAGCCGAGGTGATCACACCACTGGCGCAACTCTTCATGGACAACCTGGAAGCGCCGGACCAGATCGCCATCGTGTTGCGTGCCTTGCTCACCAGCGATCACTTCTTCTCCAACACCATTCGCGGTTGCATGATCAAGAACCCCGTGGACCTGGTGGTGGGGGATCTGCGTCTTTTCCAGTTCCCACACCCCGATGCCGAACTGGTGGAAGCGCGGCAGATGGTGAACGAAGAGCATTACTGGCTGGTGGCCTATGCAGGCATGAACCTATTGGAACCGCCCAACGTGGCGGGTTGGCCCGCGTACTACCTCTACCCGAGCTATGATGAACTGTGGATGGACACCGCCTCCTTCCCCGAGCGCAACAACTCCCTGCTGGCCGTGGTGTATGCCGAAGTGGAGACACCCGCCGACACCGTGGATCCAGCCAGCGCCAACCTCACCTTCACCACCGACCAGGTCGCCTTCGTCCAGCAACTGAGCGACCCCGCCGACCCCAACACCCTGATCCAGGACCTGGTGCAGTTGTTGTATGTGAACCCGATCTCCGCTTCGGTGCAACAGCAACTGAAACAGCAGTACCTGCTCTTCGGACAGGTGAGCGATGTATACTGGACGGAAGCCTACGAGACCTACATCGCCGACCCGAACACCACCAATATGACCGCGCAACTGGTGCCCGTGATCCTTCGATGGCTGATCGGGGACATGCAGAAAGCCGCGGAACGCCACATCCATTGAACCATGCGCCGACGTTCATTCCTCCGCACCACCTCCGCTGCAACACTTGGTGGCTTCGCCGTCCGTGGCTTCGGCGATCCCCTGCTGGGGCCCCTCTTCGATCGCTCCGGCGAGGATCGTGTGCTGGTGATCGTGCAGCTCTATGGCGGCAACGATGGCCTGAACACGGTGATCCCGTTGGACCAGTACAGCACGCTCTCCAACGTGCGCGCCAATGTTCTGATCCCGGAGAACGCGGTGCTCGACCTTCCCGGGATCAGCGGCACTGGCCTGCATCCCGCCTTGGCTGGCCTCCGCGAGCTGTGGCAAAATGGCAAACTGAACATCGTGCAGGGTGTGGGCTACCCCAACCCCGACTTCTCCCATTTCCGCAGCACCGACATCTGGGAGACCGGTGCCAATAGCGACCAACTCCTGGCCAGTGGCTGGACCGGGCGATACCTCCATTTCGAGTACCCGAACTACCCCAATGGGTTCCCCAATGCCACCATGCCCGACCCTCTCGCGATCCGTATCGGCGCCCCCATCAGCATCGGCCTGCAGCACCAAGGGGTGGCCATGGGCGCATCCATCTACAATACGGACGACCCGCTCAACCTCACCGGCAACCTGTTCACCGATCCCACCACACCGGACTGCATGGGAGCGAAGCTCGACTTCGTACGCACCGTTCAACGCCAAGCCGACCTCTATGGTGATGTGATCCAAGCGGCCGCGCTGCCTGGCTGCAACCTCAGTACCCTCTACCCCACAGGCACCCAACCCGGCGCACAACTCGCCAACGCGTTGAAGGTCGTGGCGCAATTGATCTGCGGCGGCCTCAAGACCCGCATCTACTGGGTGGGGATCGATGGGTTCGACACCCACGCCCAGCAAGTGGTGGCCGGCAACCCCACCACCGGAAAGCATGCCGAACTGCTGCAAGGTGTCGGCAACTCCATTCGGGCCTTCCAGAACGACCTGGAACTCCTGGGCCTCGATGACCGCGTGATCGGCATGACCTTCTCCGAGTTCGGTCGGCGGATCAAGAGCAACGCCTCCATCGGCACCGACCATGGCACCGCCGCTCCCCTGTTCCTTTTCGGCACCCACGTGCTGCCCGGCATGCTGGGCACCAACCCCGTGATCCCCGCCAACACCACGTACGACACCAACCTTCCCATGCAGTACGATTTCCGCAGCGTGTACGCCAGCGTGCTGAAGGATTGGTTCTGTCTGGATCCCGCCGATGTGGACCAGGTGCTCCTGGACACCTATCAACCCCTCGCGCTCGTGGATCCACAAGGTTGCATGGGGACCAGCATCCATGAGGCCAACAACCGAGCGGGCACCTCCTTGCTCGAGGTATATCCCAGCCCCTTCACCGACCTGGTGACCATACGCTTCAACACCAACGGTGATCGCACCCTGATCCAGATCTTTAGCGAGAATGGCCAGGTGATACGCACCCTGCACAACGGCCCGCTGGCACCCGGCGAGCACCGTATGCAGGCCAACCTCACCGACCTTGCACCAGGCGCGTACTATTGCCGTGTGCAGTACGGCATGCAGCAGCAGGTGAAGGCGCTGATCAAGATGCGGTGAGCGATCGCCCACCTTCGCACTACGGAGCGGGCCCATCCGCTCGGCCTTTCATACCCATTCGCATGAAGGAGCAGGCTGATCCACTCGGTCCTTTTCCGCGTGGCTTCTCCGTCTGGATCGTTCCGTAGCACCGCCTCCAGGAAGCTGTGCTCTACGCTTTCGGCATTGCAACCACCCGGCGTATCTCTGGCTATCACCTACCTATGAAATGGTACGTGTACAAGGGTCGGAACGAAGCATTCGGGTCCTAGTTCGTCGGGTGGAAGTGGCTCACGGGGAAGCCGTCCCCTCAAACAGGCCGGATGTGCGCAAAGGGCCCTGTGGTCATACACCTTCCTCCCTCTTCACCCACGCCTGCACCATGCGCAACTGGCCGAAGCTGAAGCGGTCCCCGAAGTTCGCACGCGCATCGTTGAGGCTCTTGTCCGTGTTCTCGCGCATCCAGTCGGCGATGGTGTCGCGCTCTTCCGCGGGCATGAGGCCATCGATCTCCAGCGCACCTTCGGCGATGCCACGTGCGAAGTGGCCTTCGATGGTGCTCTTCGCCATGGACCGCGTCGCGGCGATCTCGTCGATGCCGAAGCCTTCCTTCTGTAAGGCGTAGGTGGTTTCGTAGGTGCTGCCTTTGGCTGGTCGCGCTGGTCGCTCGGGTCGTTCGGCCCCATCCATTCCCTCCGAAGGCTCGTCCGCCGCTGTTCGCCGCTTCTTCTTCTTCCCTGTCCTGCTCTTCGGCCTGTTCTCTTCCGCCCACGCACGTGCTTCGCCCACCATGACGGCGCGCCTGGCCGCAAGCCCTTGTTCGATGTCCTTCTGCCGCTGGATCTCCTCACCATTCAAGATGCACGAGGCCACGTAGCCCACCTTGGCCATGGTGGCGATCTTCTTCATCAGCATGCCGTCGATCTCCTTCAACGCATTGGCATACTCCTTCGACCGGGTGAGCAACTCCACTTGGGCGATGTGGAAGTACAGGGCCTTCATCCTCTCCTGCAAAAGGTCTCCGTAGTAGGCGCCTCCCTTCCCAATGCGCGTCAGCAATTCATCGCGTCGGTCCTCCATCAGCAGACGGATCAACTGGTTCTGGAACTTGCGCGTGTTCTCCTCCTCTGCCCGGAGCTTGTCGCGCAACACCTGTAGCGCCGTCTTCATGGCATCATCATCGAACTGCGCTGTTTCGGTATGATCCTTCTGCGTGTACTCCACCTTCCGCAGCAGATCGCCCAGGTCGAAGGTGCCCGTGAGCAGTTGCTGCAGGTATTCGCGTTGCTTCGCCCTTAGCTGTTGCGGAAGCGGTTCCTGTTCAGAACCACGCTGGGTGAACGCAACAACATCCTTGTCGCTGCTCACCACGGCTGGCTCGATCCGGGTGCGCAGCGAGAGCCCCTCGAGCGACCGCAGGCGTGAGAGCGCCACGTACACCTGCCCCGGCGCGAAGGCCTGGCCCACATCGATGATGGCCTTGCTGAAGGTGAGGCCTTGGCTCTTGTGTACGGTGATGGCCCACGCCAGCTTGATCGGGTATTGCTCGAATGTGCCCAGCAGCTGCTCCTCCTGTTCCTTGGTGGCCGCGTTCACCACATAACGTTTGTTCTCCCACTGCTCCCGCTTCAACCTATACCTGGTAGACGAGAGCTTGTCGCCCGCGCCTTCGTACATGCGCACGGTGATGCCCTTCTCGTCCACTTCCTCCACTCGAGCCAGCTTGCCATTGAAGTAGGCCTTCTCCACATCGTTCTTCACGAACATCACCTGTGCGCCCTCCTTCAGCTCGATCCGCTCCAGCACCGGGTACATGCTCTCCGGGAAGTCACCATCGGTG
>SSGN01000160.1 GCA_008016945.1 Flavobacteriales bacterium | reverse complement strand
CACTGATGCCGTCGGTGAAGAAGAACATCACGACCATGGCGAGATCACCGCCGCGATCATGATCACCACGTGCTTGGCCTGGCCGATGGCGGTAATGAAACTGTCGAAGCTGAACACCGCATCGATGATGATGATCTGCGCCATGAGCGCCCAGAAGCTTTGTGGCTTGTCCTTCTTCAAGGATCCCGACGTGTCCGATCCTTCCAGCTTGTGGTGGATCTCCTTCACCGACTTGTACAGGAGGTAGGATCCACCGAAGAACAGAATGCCGTTCCGCATGTTGAAGCCGTTACCGGCCACGGCGAACCGCCCATTCTCCCCGTTCTTCACCAGCCAGCCGATACCCACCAGCAACACACTGCACAACAGGACCCCCAGGACCATCCAGAGCCGCCGGTCCTTCAAGCGGTCCTTCTCCGCCATACGGCCGAGGATGAGGAGTTCTTCCATGAGGGCGAAGATCGCACAGGAGTGGGTTCACCCTCCCGGCGGCTGTCGTTCGACCGGTCGGATCACCGAGAGATCCTCAGCACGATGCCTCGGGCCACGTATTCCCGATAGGTGGGCCAGCCAAGGCCCACCGCGAGGATCGCGTCTATCCCGCGTGCACCACCTTGCGGTGGGCCACGCCTGCACAGCGCACCATGGGCTCGCTCACGAGCCGGGGTCGGGCATCACACCACGGGCACCTCGCGCACGAAGTCCAGCGCGGCCTCCATGTGGTCATGCATCACCACATCATGCTTCACGAAGGGCACTCGCTCGCGGAACGCGTTCACGAACGACTCCAACCGCACCGAGCTTCGGATCGGCCGGCGGAACTCCAAGGCTTGCGCCGCGGTGAAGAGTTCGATGGCGAGCACCCGTTCCACATCTTTCACCACCTGCCAGGTCTTGATCGCGGCCGCAGCGCCCATGCTCACGTGGTCCTCCTGGCCATTGCTGCTATCGATGGTGTCCACGCTGTTGGGCATGCAGCGTTGCTTGTTCGCGCTAACGAGTGAGGCCGCGGTGTACTGCGGGATCATGAAACCACTGTTCAGCCCAGGCTCGGCCACGAGGAAGGCGGGCAGGCCACGTTGCCCGCCGATCAGCTTATAGATGCGCCGTTCGCTGATGCTTCCGAGCTCGGCCGTGGCGATGGCGAGGAAGTCCAGGGCCAGCGCCAGGGGCTGCCCGTGGAAATTCCCGGCGCTGATGATCAGGTCCTCGTCGTCGAAGACCGTGGGGTTATCGGTCACGGATTCGAGCTCGCGTTCCACCACCCGTTCCACGTAGGCGATGGCATCGCGCGAAGCCCCATGCACCTGCGGAATGCAGCGGAACGAGTAGGGATCCTGCACGTGCGCCTTCTTGCGTTCGATCAGGCCACTGCCCTTCAACAGCTCGCGGAAACGGCCGGCCACCACCGCTTGTCCGGGATGCGGGCGCACGGCGTGGATGGAAGCATGGAAGGGTTCGATACGGCCATCGTAGGCATCCAGCGAGATCGCGCCGATCACGTCGGCCAATTGTGCGAGGCGCGTGGCCTTCAGCACCAGCAACGCCGCATAGGCGTTCATGAACTGCGTACCGTTGAGCAGGGCGAGGCCTTCCTTCGGGCCGAGTTCGAGCGGCTTCCACCCGAAATTCTTCAAGGCCTGCGCGCTGGGCATGCGCTTCCCGCCCACCATCACTTCGCCCAAGCCCAACAGGGGCAGGCAGAGGTGCGCCAGCGGAGCCAGGTCGCCCGACGCACCGAGCGAGCCGCGTTCGTACACCACCGGCAACACATCGGCGTTGTACATGTCGATGAGGCGCCGCACCGTGGCCGGTGCCACCGCGCTGTACCCGAAAGCCATGTTCTGCACCTTCAGCACGAGCATCGCACGCACGATGTCCGCAGGAACGGGATCGCCGCTGCCGCAAGCGTGGCTCATCACCAGGTTCTTCTGCAATTGCGCCAGGTCCTTCTTGGCGATGGACTTATCGTACAGGGATCCGAAGCCGGTGTTCACCCCGTAGATCGGAGCATCGCTCTTCTTCAGGCGATCGGCGAGGTAGGCGTGGCTGCGCTTCACGGCTTGCTGCGCTTCGGGGCTCAGGGCGATGGGGACACCGCTGTTGAGGATGTGCGCCAATTCGGCGAGTTCGAGGCCTACGGTTCCGATGGGATGGGACTGCATGATCGATCGTCTGTGATTGTCGTTGTCAGGCGCTTTGTGGATCGTTCGGTGGCAGAACATCAACCCACGACCGCTGCCAATAGATCTTCTTGTTGCACGGCACGCTGCTCCCCGCTCTTCATGTCCTTCACGGTAACGATGCCTTGTTGCAGCTCACTCTCGCCCACGATGGCCACGAAGGGTATGCCCTTGTCATCGGCATATTTGAACTGCTTGGCCATCTTCACGGCCTCGGGGTACAGCTCCGCAGCGATGCCCGCCTGGCGCACCGTGCGCAGCAGTTGCAGGCAGTGGGCGGCTTCGGCCTCGCCGAAGTTGGCGAAGAGCAATCGGGTACTGCCGCCGAGTGCGTCGGGGAATCGAGCGGTCTCCAAGAGCACGTCGTAGATGCGGTCGGCACCGAAGCTGATGCCCACCCCGCTCATGCCCTTGAGGCCGAACACCCCGGTGAGGTCGTCGTAGCGTCCGCCGCCGCAGATGCTGCTTTGCAACGACCCTTCCAGCGCCTTCACCTCGAAGATGGCGCCGGTGTAGTAGTCGAGGCCGCGGGCCAACGTGGGGTCGAACTCGAGGTGGGCGGAACGCAAGGCACCGACCGACCTGAAGGTGAAGTCGAGGTCCTTCAAACCCTGTAGCGCGGTCGCGGAGGTGGCCAGCCATTGTTCCAGCTGCGGGCGTTGTTCGGCCCAGGTCCCCTTCAACGCGAACAGCGGGGCGATGCCTTGGATGGCTTGATCGCTCACCCCTTTGGTGCGCATCTCCTCCTCCACCTTCTCACGGCCGATCTTGTCGAGCTTGTCGATGGCGGTGACGATATCCACCACCTTCTCGGGTTGTCCGCTGACCTCGGCGATGCCCGCGAGCACCTTGCGGTCATTGATCTTCACGGCCACGGGCAGGCCCAGCGCGGTGAACACCTCATCGAAGAGCTGCACGAGCTCCACTTCATTCAGCAGGCTGGTGCTCCCGATCACATCGGCATCGCACTGGTAGAACTCCCGGTACCTCCCCTTCTGTGGGCGATCGGCGCGCCATACCGGCTGGATCTGGTAGCGTTTGAAGGGGAAGGTCAACTCGTTCTGGTGCTGCACCACATAGCGGGCGAAGGGCACGGTGAGGTCGTACCGGAGCGCCTCCTCGGCGAACCCCTTGCTGCGATCCTCCAGGGCGCGCTCCAGTTCGGCGCCGCGTTTGAGGATCTTGAAGATCAGGCGATCGCCCTCCTCGCCGTACTTCCCGGTAAGGGTCTCCAAATGCTCCATGGCGGGCGTTTCCAAGGGTCCGAAGCCGAACTTCTGGAACACGGACTCGATGGTGTTGAAGATGTACTTCCGGCGCAGCATCTCCTGCGGACCGAAGTCGCGGGTGCCTTTGGGGATGGAGGGTTTGGTGGCCATGACCAGGAACAAGTGTCAAGCGACAAGGGTAATGGACCAAGACGCAAAGGCCTGGATCGAGCCTGATCGTATGAACGGCGCGAAAATACGGGTGGCGTTCGGTATCGTCAGTGGACCACAACGAAGCCTGCCGACAGATGTTCCGTACCGGACCAAAGATGGAGGTGATGAACACCTGGTGCAAGGTGCCGCACATCCACTTCGGTGGGCACCGCGCCCTTCCAACGTTGCAAGATGCGGCCTGTAGCATCGGTCAGCAGCATACGTCCTGGCTTCCAGCCGGGCGGTACCTGCACGAAGAGACGATCAGCGGTGGGGGTGGGAAAGAGCGATAAGGCCGACGCAACGCCCCCTTCCGACCGCGCTGTGGTGACATCCGTGCCGTAGCGCACCAGCATGAAAGCCATCCCAGGACCCGTGAGCGTATCGGTGGGCACATTGATGTCGAAGACGGCGGTATCGCCGAAACTGCCGGTGACGAAGATGTTGCCCAAGGCGTCTGCCACAAGGCCGTTGGCGGTATCGAACACGCCGTGCGTGGCCACACCGCGCGCCCAAGCGAAGCTGCCGTCAGCTTGGTACATCGCGAGGTAGAGGTCATTGGCGATCGTCATGGGCAGGATGGTCTCCTCGGGTCCTGGATCGAAATCCTGTTCCACGGAGTGCGCACCGGTGATGAAGACGTTGCCCGTTCCATCGCAGGCGATATCGCAGACGCCATCGAAGTGGTTATTGTTCTGCAGACCGTGCGCCCACAGGGCATTTCCGGCGGTATCCAGTTTGGCGAAGTACAGGTTGCCGCCCACGCCAAAGGAGGTTAACTCCAGCACACCATCACCTGGATCGGCATCGGTAGGATCGGTGAATGATCCGGTGATATAGAGGTGCGCCTCATCCGCGCGGATGGCTTCGCCGAGCTCGCTGCCATCGCCGCCGTGAGCCTTCAACCACTTCACCTGTCCGGTGGTATCCAACTTACAGAGGAAGGCCTGGTTGTTGTTGCCTGCTGAGACCGACGCCACATTGTTCGCGTGCGTTTCACCGGAGCACACGCCGTAGGAATAAACATGACCGTGTGCGTAGGCGATGCTCTGTGCCCGTTGGCCACCTGTGCCTTGGATACCACGCACCCAAGCGAGTTCACCATCCGGGCGGTAGCTGGCACAGAACGCATCCCACGACCCACCTTCGTGTACAAGGGTCATCGGCTCTTCCTGGGTTCCGAAGTTGACCGAAGCGCTCATCTGCCCAGCCACGTAGATGTTGTCCAATTCATCAACGACCACACCATAGGTTTCGTCGTGCCCCGATCCGCCGATACGCTTGGCCCACACGAAGGCGCCGCTGGTGTCGTACTTCGCGAGGAACCCATCGGTGCTGCCCGCACTGCCGAAGAAGGTCTCTCCCTGCCCCGGGTCCCAGTCCAGGTAACTATCAAAACGGCCCACCATCAACAGATGGCCGCTGTGGTCCAAGGCCAAGCCCTTAGGGATCTCGGTGCCGGAACCACCGATGCAGATGTGCCAGATGTAGTTGCCCGCAGCACCATACTTGGCGAGGAAATGATCGCCATTGATGCCCGCGCTCACATTCAGCACCGTATCGGGTCCGGGATCGAAGTCGGCCACACCGTTGATGTTGCCGCCGACGTAGACATTGCCCAGTTCATCGGCCACCATGGCCATACCGCGCGATGGCGCACCGGTGTGGGTGATGGCCCAATCGTAGACCTGTGCGGGTAGCGCACTAACGGCGAAGAAGGTGATCAGCGAAAGAAGGCGCATGTGGGACTGAGTGGATCTGCAAATATGCTCCGCTCAGCGATGACTTCGTTCTGCCAAGGCGGCATTCACCAATGACACCACTTCCATGCCATACAGGGCAATACAGGGCATCATCCGCTCATGCGGAAGTGATCCCGCGCTGAATTTGAGGTCGAAGCGCGAAAGGCCCAGGGCCTTCACGGCGCGGGCGATCTTGGCAGCCACGGTCTTGTACGCCATCGGGTGCCACCATAGAGGAACGCACATGGATGAACAGGGGCATCCATGTACACGCCCGACCCGGTCGTGCATTGCGGCATAGTGCTGGACGAACTCCTCGCATGCCTACTGATCGGTGGCGACTACATGGCCGGACGAATGCATCCCTATGGTCCTTGGCGCCCCACACCTCCGGCACCGTGGCGGGTGCGCCACCGCGGTGGTGTGGTACGGTGGATCGCCCCCGAGGCCGGATCACTTCAGCACCTGCGACAGCACGCCACCATCCACGGCCAGGTCGGTGCCGGTGATGAAGCCGGCCTCGTCGCTGAGCAGGAAACGCACGGCGGAGGCCACGTCCGTGGGTTCGCCATAGCGGCCCACCGGGGTCATGTCCAGCGTCTGTTTCATCACGGCGGGGTGCTCTTCGAGGGCCTTCTTGGCCATGGCGGTCATGATCACCCCGGGCGAGACCGTCGCGATCCGCGCACCGCGCTGGCCGTAGCGCATGGCGTTGTCCTTGCAGATCAGCAACACCCCGCGTTTGGTGAAGTTGTACATGGTGTCGGCATTGCCCTCCACGAAGGGGGCCACCGTTTCGTACGCGTCCGCCCTTCGCGGGTCGCGCAGCGCGGGATCGTAGCGCGGATCGGCCGGTACGGTATGGCCCATCATGGAGCCGAACAGCACGAAGGCGGAACCGGGTCGGGCCAGTTGGAGGAACTCGTCCACGATGGTGGCCGTGGCGACCAGGTTGATGTCGAACACCTTGCGTGCATCGCCCACGGTGCCACTGACCCCGGCGGTATGCACCAGGCCTTTGAAGGCCCCCTGCTCTGCGGTGAACGCCCTCAGCCGCCGCACGGCCTCGGGGTCGGTGATGTCGCAAGCGAAGCCCACGGCATCGATACCCGATGCCTTCAACGCATCCACCGCCTGGTCCACGGCGGTCCGCGCATGATCGGCGATCACCAAGCGATGCCCTTTCAACGCATGGGCACAGCTGGTGCCCAAGCCACCGGCTCCTCCGGTGATCAGGATGGTCCCGTTGCTCATTCTCGTTCGGTGTTGGTACTTGTCACCAAGTTACTCCGCTCCATGTCCGAGGAAGTGACGAGCATCAGCCCTTCTCCAATAGGCCGCGCACCAGGGGTACGACCTCGTTACCGTACAGCGCGATGCTCTCCATCATCCGTTCGTGCGGAAGCGATCCCGCGCTGTACTTGAGGTCGAAGCGTGAAAGACCCAAGGCCTTCACGGCACGGGCGATCTTGGTGGCCACGGTGCTGGGAGCGCCCACGCACAATGCGCCTTCTGGTGCCACCATACGGTCGAACGCCGCACGGGTGAGCGGGGGCCATCCGCGTTCGCGCCCGATCCGGTCGTGCATCGCGGCATAGTGGGGGAAGAACGCCTCGCACGCCTGCTGGTCGGTTGCGGCCACGTGGCCGGGCGAATGCACCCCCACGGGCAACGGATCGCGCCCGGCGGCGGTGCATGCGCGATGGTACAGGTCCACGAACGGTGCGAAGGCGAGGTGGTCGCCACCGATCACGGCGAGCATGAGCGGCAGGCCGTAGTGGGCGGCGCGCACCACGCTCTGGGGCGTGCCGCCGACCGCCACCCATGTGCGCAGGGCCCCGCTCTCCGTGGGCGGGAACACGGCTTGGTCCTTCAACGCGGCACGGGTGGAGCCGTTCCAGGTCACGGGTCGCTCCTTGAGCAGTTCCACGAAGAGCGCCAAGCGCTCCTCGAAGAGTCGCTCGTACTGGGCCAGGTCGAAACCGAAAAGCGGGAACGACTCGGTGAATGAGCCGCGCCCCACGATCACCTCGGCCCG
The DNA here is from genome assembly GCA_008016945.1 of Flavobacteriales bacterium. The sequence goes on along the minus strand of SSGN01000160.1, from coordinate 2,638 downwards.
TCCGTTGGAGAGCGCATCGAGGGTGCTGAACCGTTCGAACACGCGTACCGGATCATCGCTGCTGAGCACGGTGACGGCACTGCCCAGCCGGATCCGCTCGGTGCGTGCGGCGATGGCCGCCAAGACCACTTCCGGCGCGCTCACGGCGAAGTCCTCGCGGTGATGTTCTCCCACGCCGAAGAAAGCGAGGCCCACCTGATCCGCCAGCACGGCTTCTTCCACCACATTACGCAGCACCTGGGCATGGTGCAAGGGTCTGCCGTGCAGGTCGGCCGTCACATCACCGAAGGTATCGAGGCCGAATTCGATGGTAATGGGTAGGGAGGGCTGGCTCATGGGGCGAAGTTCTGTCCGCAGATGATCGCGCCGACGGCCCGGACGCCGAACTTGCACCACCAACGCGTCTATGCAGCACATGCGCGCCCTTCTCCTGCTCTTGGCACTTGGCCCGTGGGGGCTCCACGCCCAGCACCTCACGCATCGGGAGTGGCTCATCCAGTCTTTCCGGGACATGCGCTTGGCACCGGCCTTCGGCGAGCGAACGAAGAATGCGGAACAGCTGGCGTCGGACTCGGCGTTCATCGCCCAGATGCTGGCGGTGGACCCCGACGCCCATGCCTGCGCCGAACACCTGATCGGCTTGGGGTTCGAGCAGTTGCGGCAAGGCAACATGGTGCATGCCATGTACCGGTTCAACCACGCCTACCTCATGGAACCGCAGAACCCGGCCATCCGCCGCGGCTACGGTGCGTTCTTCGTAGCGTTGGACCGGCCGGAGGAGGCGATGGCGGAATACCAGAAGGGGCTGCAACAGGACTCCAGTAACGTGGCACTGCTGCTGGACCTGGCCACGGTGCAGCTGGGGTTCTTCCAGGACCACCATGCCGAGGATCCGGAGCGGTCGGAACGGTTGTTGCGCCAGGCCTCGGCCAACCTGGATCGCTTGTTGCGGCACCACCCGGGCAATGGCGGCGCCCTGTACCGAACGGCCGTATGCCGCATGTTCACCGACGATTGCGCCGGGGCGTGGGCGAACTACCGCCAGTGCCGCGAGGCCGGTGCGGAGGTGGAGGATGGCTTCGAACGCACGCTGCGCGCCCGGTGCCCCACCCCTCCCTGACGGGAGCCTGCCCCGATGAAGGTTCCGGGCCACTGCGGCGAAGGCGTCGCGATGCCGACCCTGGTCGTGGCGAACCCTGGCCAAGCCTCATTCGTATCACGGCCGTCGAAACCAGTGAACCATGGCACGCCCTACCGCCACCCTTGACGATCGTCTCTTCCTCTCCACGCTTCAGGCTCCCGAACCTGCCGGGCTACGCCAGCGTGTAGCCGAAATGGAGCGGTTGTTCGCCGCAGCACAGGAAGAGATCGCCCTGCTGACGCACGAGCGCGACGAGGTGGTGGCGGCACTGAAGAAGTGGGCCAAGGCCGATCCCTTGGAACGCCTGGAACTACGGATCGAAGCCACGACCCGAACGCTGCGGGCCGAGCTGAATGCACTGCGCGCCGAGAACCGGCGGTTGAAGCGCGAGATCCTGGACGCGCACGGCCCCGGTCCGGACCGGCGCCTTCGGGCCTGAAAGCGCGAAAGCCCCGCCGAGGGCAGGGCTTTCACGGTGTGGGGAGGATCACTCCTCCGCTTTCTTCTCCTTCTTGGGAGCGCTCTTCTCGCCAGCTGCGGCCTTGGCTTTCAGGATGGCGATCTTCTTGGTGGCCTTACGCTTGGCGTTGAGGCGGGCATTCGCGTCTTGTGGCATGGGTCGTGTTGTTGTGTGGGTATGTGGATGTGTAGGATGATGCCGGATCAACCGCGCACCAGCTTCTTGTACTTGAGGCGTTGCGGGATGATATCGCCCACGCGCTTCTTGTAATTCTCTTCGTACTCGCTGAAGCCGCCTTCGAACCAGTACACCTTGCTATCGCCCTCGAAGGCGAGGATATGGGTGCACACGCGGTCCATGAACCAGCGGTCGTGGCTGATGATCACCGCGCAGCCGCTGTAGTCCTGGATGGCTTCTTCCAGCGCGCGCAGCGTGTTCACGTCCAGGTCGTTGGTGGGTTCGTCCAGCAGCAACACGTTGCTGCTCTGCTTCACGGTCATGGCCAGGTGCAGGCGGTTGCGCTCACCGCCGGAGAGCACGCCCACCTTCTTGTTCTGGTCGGTGCCGCTGAAGTTGAAGCGGCTGAGGTAGGCCCGGGTGTTCATCACCACGTTGCCGAAGGTGATGTTCTCGAGGCCGCCGCTGATCACCTCATACACGGTCTTTTCGGCCAGCAGGTCCTTGTGGCTCTGGTCCACGTAGGCCAACTGCACGGTATCGCCGATGGTGATGGTGCCGCTGTCGGCTTTCTCCAGGCCCATGACCATGCGGAAGAGCGTGGTCTTACCGGCACCGTTGGGGCCGATGATGCCCACGATACCTGCGGGTGGCAGCGCGAAGCTCAGGTTATCGATGAGCAGACGGTCGCCGTAGCCCTTGCTCACCTCTTTGAACTCGATCACCTTGTCACCCAGGCGGGGTCCGTTGGGGATGAAGATCTCCAGCTTGGCCTCCTTCTCCTTCGCGATCTCGCCCTGCAGCTTCTCGTAGTTGGTGAGACGGGTCTTGCTCTTGGTGCGGCGTGCGTTGGCATTGCT
>SSGN01000029.1 GCA_008016945.1 Flavobacteriales bacterium | reverse complement strand
TACACCTGATGCGCACGGACCTGGGCAACACCATCAGCAACCTGTGGAAACGCGACGTGGTGGAGCAGGTACACGGCTGGGACGAGACCATGCGCAGCAGCCAGGAGTACGACCTGATGTTCCGTGTACTGAAGACCACAAAGCGGGTCCTCTTCGATACGGAGCAATATAGCATCGTACGGAAAAGGGCTTCGGGATCCATCACCCAGACGAACCTGAGCGGCAACTGGATCCGGTACGTGAACCTACGCACGCGGATCATCGAACACCTGCGCGACCAGCGGGGCCCGGAACAGCTCAAGGCCTTCCATCAGTTCCTGTTCGATTCGATCCGCGTGTTGTATGAACACGACCACCAAGCCGCGTTGACCTTCCACCGCGAGCAGTTACCGAAGGACTTCCGCCCGACGGTATCGCCCACCACGGGCCGGAACTACCTGGCCCTGCATCGGATCCTGGGGTTCCGGAACACACAACGGTTGTGGTCGCTTTTCCGCTAACGGCTCAGCCGAGGTCCAACAGGTCCTTCACCCCGGGCGGGCGGGTCACGGTGAACCCCTCGGCATAGGTAGCACCGATCAGGCGCCCCATCTGGCGCGCACGTGCCTCCAGGAAAGGCAAGAAATCGGGGGTTGAGATCGGGCTCACCGGTTCGGTACTTCCAGGGTCGTGGAACTGGGATCGGAAACAGCGCAACGCCCGTTCCTTCTCCGGCCAATACGGCGTCACATCCACGATCAGGTCCGGCTGGATCCAGCGGTCCTGTACGCTGTGCAGCACCGTGTTGGGGCGCCAGGCCTGTTGCTCCCGGCCATCATCGTGGGTGGCGATCCGGCGCAAACCGCTGAGGAAACAGGCCTCGGCCACCAACGCCGCACCTCGGCCATGGTCGGGATGGCGATCCTCGATGGCGTTGGTGAGCACCAGCTGCGGACGATGTCGGCGGATCGCGACGACCACATTCAACAGGCTATCCTCGTCGGCACGGAAGAAGCCATCGCGCAACCCCAACTGGTACCGGAAAGCGGCATCCAACACCCGCATGGCCGCATCGGCTTCCTGCTTGCGGATCTCCGGTGTGCCCCGAGTGCCCAACTCCCCAGCGGTGAGTTCCACCAGACCCACCGTATGCCCCAGGGCACGGTGGTGCAACACGGTGCCCGCCATGGCGATCTCCACATCGTCGGGGTGTGCGGTGATGCACAGGATGTCCACTTGGTTCATTTCCCTTCGACCCAGTTGATCACACGTTCATCCAACGGGCTCACGGCCGACCCCATCGACATGTCCAGCACACCGTCCGGACCGATCAGGTACTTGTGGAAGTTCCACATCACCTCGGTGTCCATCACCCCGTTCGCTTCCTTGTTGGCCAACCAATGGTACACGGCATGTTGGCCATCGCCCTTGATGCGCACTTTGGCCATTAGCGGGAACGTGACGCCATAGTTCTTCTGGCAGAAGGTGGCGATCTCCTGCTCGCTCCCAGGCTCCTGTCCACCGAAATCATCGCTGGGGAATCCGAGGATCACCAGGCCCTTCTCCTTGTACCGTTCGTACAACTCCTGGAGTTGGGCGTATTGCGGGGTGTACCCGCATTCGCTGGCGGTGTTCACCACTATGATGCGTTTGCCACGGAACTGGTCCAAGCCCATGATCCGGCCATGGATGTCGGTAGCAGAGAGGTCGTAGAGGGACATGGGCGGAAGGGGTCTGGTGCTTTGGCCGTTCACCGGAAAGGAGACCGGCCCCACCTGCACGCGGTTGAAGCACCCCGCAACGACGAGTGCCAGGCCGATGAGGATGATCCGGATCCGCATGATGATGAGGTGGGCACGAAGTTCCGGAATGTTCCGCGCATGTCGACCGGGCACGGTCAAGGTGTGCGGCCCCTTCCCCGCCCCGTCCGGAACACCGGTGGTCCACCGGTCGCAACCCCAGGAGCATGCCCGCCGTATACGTGCACATGCGCGCACTCTGGATCCCGGCATTCCTCACCCTCTGCTCCACTTCCATGGTCATGGCACAACACGATGCCGTGGTCATTTCGGACATCGCCCAGTTGGTCCGCAAGCCGGATCTGGCCCAGGACCCCACCATCCGTTCAGGCATGCAGGCCGCCGGTGTGGCCGAAGAGCGGGTCCAACACGTGCTGGCACAAGGCAAAGCCGACAAACTGCCCACCGGCCTGCGCACCGACAGTGCACTTGCCGCCAATGTGGCTGCCGTGCGCAACTACACCGCACACCGGATCTGCTCCTATGCCGATGAGCAAGGACCGAAGGTGGTGGTGTACGTGCCTGCCGCCGAGAACTACCACATGCCCGAAGAACTCCGAAGTCGTGAAGACATCTACCTGGTACTCCCGGAGCCGGCGGTATCCACCGCACTGATGGACGCGCAACGCCCCAAGCCAAGCAAGGGGCCCAGCTGGCGCCGGATGCGCGAGGCACGGATCAACACCCCGGATGCGGTGTACGCCACATACGACCTCGGTTCGGACAGTGTGGCCTTGGCCAAGCTCGCCGAGAACGGCATGAGCCCGGCCGAGATCGATGCCGTGGTGTTCCGCAGCCACGAACGCAACTGGCCAGAGGGCATCGACGCATTCGAGCACCGCTACCCGAAACTCGACGCGTTCAAGAGATACAAAGCCTTCCAAGCGGCCACCTGGGAGGACAAGGTGTTATTGGTGATCCCCGTGGAACCCAACAAACGCCAACCGGTGGGGATGCGCCCCTACTTGGACATCTATATGGTGTATGCGAAAAGCGCGGTGGCCGTGAGCAAGAAGCGATAACCAGGCCCGCCCGGGGATCCACCGAAGCGCACCAAGCCTTCGGTCCGGTCCTGGGCTGAACATGGCGCGCAATGGTTCCGGCGTAGTACCTTCCCGCCTGCATGAACCCGGCGCACATCACCCAGGTCCTGTCCGAAGCCGTACGCGACGGCGTGATCGACCAGGACCAGGCCGACCGGCTCCACGCACGCCTAACGGGACATCCGGAACGCGGTGGCAACCGCCTGCTCTTGGTCTTCGCCATCCTCGGCAGCCTCTTGGTCGGGCTGGGCATCATCCTCATCATCGCACACAACTGGGACGACCTCTCGCGCGGGGTCCGTACGGCCATCGCCTTCGTGCCGGTGCTGTTGGGGCAGGGCTTGGCGCTTTACGGCATGCTGAAGAAACCGGGCATCGCCGCATGGCGCGAAGGTCCCGCCCTGTTGCTCGCCTGCGGGCTGATGGCGTGCATCGCCCTGATCGCGCAGATCCACCAGATCGGCGGCAGCCTCGATGGTTATCTCCTCACCTGCTCTCTGCTGATCCTGCCCCTGCTCTACCTGCCGGGTTCATGCACCGCGGCCATGGGCTACCTCGCCATGATCACGTGGTATGCTTGGATCGTCCGGTTCGAGGGCTTCGGCAGCTCTTTGCGGCCATGGTACTTCATCCCCCTGCTGACGGCGGCCGTTCCGTTCTACCTCGGCCAAGCGAGGCACCACGGACAGAGCATGGCGTTCTGGTGGCTCAGCCTGCTCATGGCCTTGGCCGTTGGCATCGGCAGCCAGCTCTTCTACACGGACTGGGAACTCCCGCATGCATTGGGCCTGATGGCACTGGCCGGTGCGTTCACCCTGGTCCCTTGGCTGCACCATGGCCGTACGCTCCGTACCTGGCCATGGGTACTGTTAGGCGGCAGCACCATGCTCATCACCCTGTTCGTGTTCAGTTTCCGTCCGGTGTGGGAAGACACCTATGCCGATGGCCACGAGGACTGGCCCATCATCGCGGGCCAAATGGCGGTGGGTGTCCTGGCCTACGTTTGGTCGTTACGGGTGCGGAAGCCGTTCGCGCAGTGGCCCTACCCCGAAGGCTGGTGGCTCTTCGCGCTGTGCTACCTCCTCGGGCTCCGATCCCCGGCGTTGGCTGCGGTGGTGGTCAATCTCGCGCTCCTGGTCCTGGGCATCATCACGGTGAAGCACGGCATCGAACAGATTTCGTTGCGGCGCATGAACCTGGGCCTCCTCATCCTATGCACCACCATCATGATGCGGTTCTTCGATGGCGACTTGAGCTTCGTGGTGCGCGGGCTGGTGTTCATCGTTATGGGCTTCGGTTTCCTGTTCCTGAACCTGCGCATGGTGCGGCAGCGTAACCAACAACGCCATGTCCCGTAGATCGTTGCTCTTCGTGCTCGTGGCGGTGGCACAGCTATCGGTGCCCGCGTGGATGATCCTCGGCCATGAGCACGTACGCCGTGCTGGTGAAGTGTTCAAGTTCCGTACCGCACCCGTGGATCCACGCGATCCGTTCCGGGGTGAATACGTGCGGCTGGACTTCGAGGCGGAGAACGGCCGTTGGCTACTTCCGCCCATCAAGACCGGAACAGGCAACCACCGGCACCACGCATACGCCTTGCTAGGAACGGACAGCGCGGGGTTCGCGAACATCGCGCAGCTCGTGCAGGAGCAGCCGTCCGAAGGAGCCTTCGTGCCTGTTGAGTACATGTATTGGGAGAACGATACGATCTTCAATGTCAGCCTGCCGTTCGATCGCTACTACCTGGAGGAGGGCGACGGACCAAGGACCGAGCATTTGCTGATGCCCCAATGGAACCCGGACACGGCCACTATGGCGCTGCCCGCTTACGCCGTGGTGCGCGTGCTTGAAGGGCGAACGGTGATCACCGATCTCGTGGTCGGGGACAAGTCGATACACGAATGGTTGAAGGAGGCACCACGCGGCACACCGCTATCGGAGCCGTTCCAGGAGCCCGCCATGGAGCCCGATCCAACGGCTACTTCGGCACCAGCCGGATCGTGAACTCACGGGCGCTCTCACCTGGTGTTACGGACAGCCGTTCGTTATAGGGCTCAAAGCCGTTCTCGGAAACGCGTAGTTCCAGTTCACCGGTGGTACGTACGAAGAAAGCATATCGCCCTTCGTTATTGGTCTGGTTCACCGCCTGGCGGTGTCCATCGGCATCATACCACTCCACCAACGCCTCCAGGACGGGCAGATCCGTTACCGCATGGACCACGGCCCCGTACACCTGCACCCGCAACGTATCCTGGGCGCGCAGGGCACTCAACGGGACCAGGAGGAAGAGGAACGGCAGTGATCGTATCATCGGTCGTTCAATAGGTGTCCGTCCAAGCCTGCCACGACAAAGTCCGTTCCTTGTCGCTCCTTCTCCACCGTGGCCAGCGACGCGCCGATGGCCGCCATCACCGGAGTGAACATGATGCCGAACAACGGCACCATCATGCCCAACTGGAACAGGCTGCCGTTGGCCATCACCAGGCCGAGCCGATCGTTCACGGCCCTTGCGCTCTCCGCGACCCGCAAACGCCGCCGTTCGAACACGTAATCGAACATACTGAAGCCATAGAAGTACGACGACACGATGAAGAGCAGGATGAACGACACCGGTGCCAGCAGCGGCACGAAGAGCGTGAGGAACCAAATGCCCACCGAGATGCCCAATTCCATGACCCCGTTGCGCGCGGCGATCAGCGCCCCACGCAACGCGTCCTTCAACAACTGGCCCCAGCTGAAGGGATAGGTGCGGCCGGTGAGCACCTCCTCGGTGCGTTCGTTCGCATAGGCCAGCAGCGGCGAGAGCAGGATCAGCACGATGTACTTGTTCGCCACCCAGAGCAGGTAGGCGATGGCCGCATGGAGGATCACCCACAGCACGATCTCCCACGCTCCGTTCAAGAAGTTCTTCACGGCCGTCCACCAGCCCGCATCGGCCTCGGAAACGGGAATGTCCAAATACCCTGCGGCCCACGCCGTGATCCAGTCCACCTGCCCGCTCAAGAGCTTGAACAGCCCGATTGTCAGCAGCATCCACAGCAGCGCGGGCACCAGGAACATCCAGCCCATGCGGTTGCCCAGCGCGAAGCCGAACGCACGGAAGAATGCGGTGGTGCCGATGCCAAGATCGCGGAGGAAGGACATGGTGCGGATGGGTGCGGCCTTGGGCCGTGATGCAAAGATGCAGCATGCGGAATGCAGAAGGCCTTAGGCGGGATCCAGAAGGTACTGAGACGGCATGAAAGAACCGGTCGATCCAATGGTGAAAAGGTGAAAGGGTGAAAAACGTGAGAAGGTGAAATGCCTCGCACCCTTTCACGCTATCACCCCAGTGGTCCAGATCGCTGAGCTCGGCCGGATCTTCATCACCGGCTCAGTAGCTTGATGAAAGCCGATGGCCGCACGCTTCATTCCCCCCCGCTACCTTTGCCTTTCTTCCCCAAAAGCACGCATGGAACTGGATACCCTCACCGCCATCTCTCCGATCGATGGCCGCTACCGCGAGCGAACACGTGGGCTGGCGCACTGGTTCAGCGAACAGGCCCTGATGCGCTACCGCCTGCGGGTGGAACTGGAGTACTTCACCTTCCTGTGCGAAGTGCCCCTGCCCGAACTTGCCGGTACGCCGTTGCAGAAGCTGGACGCCGTGCGCAGCCGCGTGGAGCAGTTGGGGACCACCGATGCCCAGCGCATCAAGGCGATCGAGCAGGTCACCAACCACGATGTGAAGGCCATCGAGTACTTCCTGAAGGAACGGCTGGAAGAGGCCGGACTCGGTGAACAGCGCGAGTTCGTCCACTTCGCGCTCACCAGTCAGGACATCAACAACACGGCGCTACCGCTGCTGATCAAGGACTTCGTGTTCGAGGCGTACCTGCCTGCGATCACCGGTCTGCGCGACCGCCTGCACGGCCTCGCGCTGGATTGGGCGCGCATACCCATGCTGGCGCGCACACACGGACAGCCCGCGTCGCCCACCGCGCTCGGCAAGGAGATCCAAGTGTTCGTGGAGCGGCTGGACGGTCAGCTGAAACTGCTGCGCGAGGTGCCCTTCACCGGCAAGTTCGGCGGGGCCACGGGCAACTTCAACGCGCACCACGCGGCCTACCCGGAACTGGACTGGGTGCGGCTGGCCGACCGCTTCCTGCTAGAAAAACTGGGCCTACAGCGCCAGCGCTTCACCACGCAGATCGAGCATTACGACGGCCTTGCCGCGCTGTTCGATGCCATGCGCCGCATCAACACCATCCTCGTGGACCTGTGCCGCGACATGTGGCAGTACATCAGCATGGACTACTTCCGCCAGCGCATCAAGGCGGGCGAGGTGGGCAGCAGCGCCATGCCGCACAAGGTGAACCCGATCGATTTCGAGAACGCCGAAGGCAACCTCGGCCTCGCCAGCGCCCTGTTCGGCTTCCTCAGTGAGAAACTGCCCATCAGTCGCCTGCAACGCGACCTCACCGACAGCACCGTGACGCGCAACATCGGCGTGCCCATGGCGCACACCATGATCGCGGTCGATGCCATCGAGAAGGGCCTCGGCAAGCTGCTGCTGAACGAAGCGGCCCTCGAACGCGACCTCGATGCACAATGGCCCGTGGTGGCCGAAGGCATCCAGACCATCCTGCGCCGCGCCGGTGTGGAGCAGCCCTACGAAAAGCTGAAGGACCTCACGCGCGGCAAGGAGCGCATCACGCAACAGGACATCACCGCGTTCATCGACACGCTGGACGTGAGCAACGACGTGCGCAGGCAGCTGAAGGCGCTGTCGCCACGGAATTACACGGGGGTGGACCTGTTGGGGCGGTAGAATACCGACCATGGGGACCGGCTCGGCACCTACCCATACGCTCAAGCGCGTGTACAGCGCGCTCGCAGCGCATTTCCTGGGTGGAGGCCAGATCGGCTGGTGGTGCAATACCCATTCCCACACCACCACTGCGAACGCCCTCTACGACCGGGAAGCGAACATGCTCAACTTCAACCACGGATACAACCGGATCATCACGGGTGAATACGGCACCATCCGTGTCCGTCCGTGCTCATCCGTGGTTCGATCCATTCGGATCCGCCGAAAGGCGGATCTCTAAATGAAGGTGGTGTGATGCGCGCAAGCAGTGGTTGGAAGCGCCTGTTACCGGGCCGATGTTCGGCATGGGTGGCCGGATCCATCGCGCTGCTCTCCATCACCGCCCTTTGGTGGTGCGATGCTCGCATCCGAAACGTCACGGCATCCGTGGTGTTCGATCAACTGGATGGTGTGCCGCACAACCGCGTGGGGGTGGTGTTGGGCACATCGGAAAAGGGCCGTGGCGGTGGCCCCAACGCCTACTTCACCCACCGTATCAAAGCTGCGGCCGAGCTGTACCACGCGGGCAAGGTGGATCACCTGTTGCTCAGCGGTGACAATGGCCGCAAGGACTACAACGAGCCCGTGGACATGCGGCGCGCATTGATCGTAGCAGGCGTTGACAGCACGGCCATCACGTTGGACTATGCCGGTTTCCGCACGTTCGATTCGATGGTGCGGGCACGCGCGGTGTTCGGTCAGGAGCGGTTCACGGTGATCAGCCAGCGTTTCCACAACGAACGGGCGATCTACATCGCGCAGCGGGCCGGACTTGCGGTGGTGGGCTACAACGCGGCCGATGTCACCGGGCGTTCGGGGTGGCGCACCCAGCTACGCGAAAAGGCCGCGCGCGTAAAGGTGTTCGTGGACCTGCTGCTTGGCGTGGAGCCGCGCTTCCTCGGCGAGCCGGTGGAGATCGGGACGCAGGCGCCACCGGAGCCGCAATAGCTGGGCCGCATGCGCATAACGCGAGCGCACTGGTCGGGCGGCCCACGATCAGATCCCGAATTCCACCTGGAACATCGCCGTCCAGTTGTTGCCGGGAGCATCAAGGCCCATCCGGCCGGTGAGCCAGCGGTAGCCCAGATAACCCTGCAGCTTGATCCGGTGGCCGTTCAGGTACTTGCCGCCACCGAGCAGCACCTCCTCCGTCCTTTTCGACACACGTTCGGTATTCGCTGCGGGATCCACGAACGAATAGCGGGACACCACCTCGTAGCGACTGCGGAAGAACTTGCTTAGTTGCGTGTTCAGGCCCTGACCGGTCTGCACGAAACGCACCGCACCTTCGGCATTGGTGGTGATCGGGTCGGGGCAACGGCGATCGAAGAACTCACCGCTCAAGGCCCATCCCTGGTACTTGAGCACGGCGTCGGCGATGTAGGTGTTGAACCCGCGGTTCGCATACAGCTCGTGACCGAGTTGGCCACCGGTGCGCAAGGCACGGTCGTTGCGGTGCGCCACAAGGCCGATGGCGAGCTTCGGCGTGGGTTCCATCTCCAAGTCGCCTTCGGAATAATCGCCCTTGTTGGTGAAAGTACCCAGCGGCAACCACTCCAAACGCCCGGTATAGGCCAAGCCGGAGTTACTGGGGACCGCACTACGACCATCGCCCGTGGTGATGCTGCCTTTCAGCAGAATCTGTTGAACACCATTCATGGGCAAGGTCCAGTAGGCGAACAAGCCGAAGTCGCGGTCCAACGTGAAGGTTCCGTTGGCGATGGAGCGATCGGGGAACTGCAGATTGCCGCTGGACGTGACGCGCTGGCGGTTGCCCGGCACCTTGGACTGGCCCATGCCCAGGTAGAAACGCTTGTTCAGGTGGTAGTACACCATGGCATCGCGGATGGGCTTCGCCACACCGCCGGCATCGAGGTCGAGGTCGCTATGGGAGAAGTTCAGCTGGATGTAATACTGGAAGCGCTCGTTCATCACGAACCCATCGAGCCGCAAACGCAAACGCCTCACCCGGGCATCCACGGTGGCGATGGAAAGGTCGTCGCCCCCACGACTGGTGAGCCCCACGCGGTTCTGCATCCGGAAGCGCAGGTTGAGGAGGAACAGACTATCCTTCCGGATGGACACCCCATCGCGCACCTCGATCAATGCGCGTTCGTCCACTTCGGTCTGGGCCCGCAGAGCGAACCCGGAAAGCAACAGCAGGGAAAACAGGATCGACCGTGGGCGCATGGGCAGCAAAAAAGGTAACGCCGTGTTAATTCATCGTGAGCCTTCGGTTAACCTTGGCGTAACGAACGTTGGTACACGATGAGGTCGGTGGCCGGTATCCGATCCAGGCCCAGGGTCCGCATCATGGTGATGAGCTGCCCACGATGTTGTGTGCTGTGGTTGAAGCAGTGCAAGAGCATCTCCCAGCGCGGTTGCTCATGCCTGTTGCCCCGCAGATCGTGGTACACCACCGAAGCCGATGACCACTCCTCAGTGGCCTGATCCACCAGTGCGACCAGCGCTTGGGTGTACTTCTGCCACGAGGCCAAGGTGGTGGCCGGTTCCGCTGGCCAGGGTATCGTGCTTATCCCCTGTAGGCGAAGGGTCCAGGCGGATTCCGCATCGCGGATGTGGAGGCAGGTGGCCCGCAGCGAAGGGAAACTACTCGCCACTGGACGATCCAGCAGCTCCTCCGTTTCCTCCGACAACCGATCGAGGAAACGCGTGTTGGCCCAGCGAGAATAGGCGGCAAGCTGCCGAAGAAGGAGTACTCCGCTCATCGCACAAGTGGATAACCTTGTTAAAAATAGGTCGCGAATGTTCATCGGGCATGGAACGCGATCCGTCGAACTTCGCAGGAACCCAAAGACCATGATCGCAACGCTGTTCGGCAAGAAGAGGATCACCGAGGAGAGGCTGGCCAACGTGTTCGTGAACGCCGTACTGGAGCTTACCGAGCACGGTTTCCCTACCGTGGCGGCGGAGATCAACGAATCGCCGGAGTTCTCGGCCAGCCCCAACGTGGCAAGCACGGACACGGGCGGCTTCGCACTGATCGTGCTCGCGGCCAACCTGATGGAGGCGCAGCGTATCCTGGGGCCAGGCGTGGATAAACGGGTGTCGGCGTTGGCCATGTCGAAGTTCGCTCAGGCCACCGGGCTGGGGACAGCCGACCTTGAGCGCGAAGTGCGGGCGCTCCAAAGCCAGATGGAACGATTGAACTTCCCGAGCAAGAACACCGTGTACGCCATGAGCAAGGTGATCTTCCACCGGTACGACCTGTTCTGTTTCCAAGACAGCTATTTCCGGGAGATGAAGGCACCGAACCCGATCATCCTGAAACGGCTGAACGGCTTGATGGGCTACTTCATCTGGAACTGGACGGAAGTGAACGAGCAGTACCGGATCGTGTGACCTACGCGGTCCCGATCCCCGAACGAAGAAGCGCCCCGTAAGGCGCTTTTTTCGTTCGGGAAAGTGAAGAGGAAAAGAAGCGATGGACGTGCACTGCTCTCGTCAAGGAGCCTCACTTCTTCACCTCCTGCCTTCACCTCTTCACGCTACGCCCAACTGTTCCACGGCCATGCTCGTGATCCGCTCGCCGATCGCCAATGCCGCTGTGGCCGCCGGTGATGGAGCGTTGAGCACATGGATGTGATTGCCGCGTGTTTCGATACGGAAGTCGTCGACCATGTTGCCATCGGTGCCCAGCAGCATGGCGCGCACACCGGCCCGGCCGGGCTTCAGGTCGTCCATGGTGAGCGAGGGGATCAGGCGTTGGAGCGTCCGCAGGAACAACCGTTTGCTGAAGGCCCTTCGGTATTCGTTGATGCCGTAGCTCATGTTCTTCATGAACAGCTTCCACGTGCCGCCGTACGCCAGCGCGTCCATGGTATCCTTCAGGTCGAAGTCGGTCTTGCCGTAGCCCTCGCGCTTGAAGGTGAATACGGCGTTGGGCCCGCACTCGATGCTGCCGTCGGTCATGCGCGTGAAATGCACGCCAAGGAAGGGGAAACGGGGATCGGGCACCGGATAGATCAGGTGCTTCACCTTGTGTTTGCCCTGCTCGGTAAGGTCGTAGTAATCGCCCCGGAAGCCGACGATCCGCTCCTTCACCCGCGCGCCGTCCTTGCGGGCCAATCGATCGCTCTGCAGGCCACCGCAGAAGATCACATAGCGGGAGGTGTAGGTGCCCTTCGATGTGCGCACCGTGGTGATGTCCGCTTGCTGATCGGCACCGAGGAACTCCTCGCCAAGGCTCACCTTGCTCTGCGGCTGGCGCGTGGTGGCGATCTCCGCCATCTTCTCCGTGGCACCCCGGAAATCGATGATGCCCGTACACCCGACGCGCACTCCCGCGATGCCTACGCAATGCGGCTCGATCTCGCGGATCTGCTCAGGTGTGACCCGCTCCATTCCTTCGATCCCGTTGGCGATGCCGGTGTTGTGGATCTTCTCCAAGCGCGGCAGTTCGTCCTTCTCCATCGCCACGATCAGCTTGCCGCACACATCGTGCTTGATGCCATGGTCCTTCGCGAAGGCCACCAGCTCCCGACGTCCGGTGACGCAGTTCTTCGCCTTGAAGCTTCCGGGCTTGTAGTAGATGCCGCTGTGGATCACGCCGCTGTTGTGGCCGGTCTGGTGGTCGGCGAGAGCTTTCTCTTTTTCCAGCAACAGGATCCGTAGGTGCGGAAAACGCGATTGCAACTTGTACAGCGTGGCGGCACCCACGATGCCACCGCCAACGATCACCACGTCCCATTCGGGTTGTCTGCTCATAGGAGGCGAAGGTAGATGGGGAGCGCGGATCAGGGGCTGAGCTGGGGACGATGAGGGCGAGCGGAGTGAAGAGCGTTCCACGCAGAGGCGCGGAGAACGCCGAGAAATGCCCCTCACCCCCGCCCCCTCTCCCTATGAGAGGGGAGAACGCTGCGTTCTCTGCGTGAGACTCCTCTCTTTTCCTCTCCTCCTACTCCTCCACGCGCACCACCTCCACGTCGTGGCGAGGCACCATGAACAGCAGCACCAGACCGACCACGAAGAAGCTCCCGATGATGATGATGGTGTTGCGCAGGTCGCCGGTGAGCTGGTACACCAGGCCGTAGGCGAAAGTGCCGAGCACGGTACTGAGGTAGTAGCTCACGTCGTAGAACGAGAAGTACGAGGCATGATCGATGGTCTCGGGCAGGAATTTGGAATAGGTGCTTCGCGAGAGGGCCTGGCTACCGCCCATGACCAAGCCCACACCACAGGCCAACAGGTAGAACTCGTTCGCCCACTGGATCCCGTACGCGGCCACACAAAGCCCCACCCATACCGAGGCTCCCACCATGAGGGCGCCGATGTTGCCCAGCCGGCGACTGAGCATGACGAACAGCATGGCTCCCAGCACCGCCACGAGCTGGATCAGCAGGATGCTGATGATGAGGCTGGCGTCCCCGATCGGCCCCACCACGCCAGCGGCATCGACCTCCTTGATCTCCTCCTTGGCGAAGGTCACCGCCAGGTACATCACGGTCTGGATGCCCATGTTGAGGACGAAGAAGGCCATGAGGTAGCTGTTGAGGCGCTTGGTGCTCTGCAGCTCGCGCCACACCTTACGCAGTTCGCGATAGCCCTTGGCGATCACGTTGCCCTGGGGCTTGCGGCCGTACTGGTCATCGGGCAGCACGCGGAAAGCCAATTGGGCGAAGCCCGCCCACCAGAGCCCCACGGTGATGAAGGTGATGCGTGCGGGAAGGCCGTCGCGATCGGGTATTCCGAACAGCTCCGGCTTCATCACCATGGCCAGGTTGAGGATGAGCAGCACCACACTTCCGATGTAGCCCATGGTATAGCCCCGGGCACTGATCCGGTCGTGGTCCTTCTTCTCCGCGATCTCGGGCAGGAAGGCATCGTAGAACACCAGGGAACCGCTGAAGCCCGCACAAGCCAACATCACCAGGAGCAGGCTGGTCCAAAGGTGGTCCATGCTGAAGAAGAACAAGCCGGCACAGCTGACGGCGCCCAGGTAACAGAAGCCCTTGAGGAAGGTCTTCTTCTGACCGGTACTGTCGGCGATCCCACTGAGGATGGGCGAGATCAGCGCCACCAGGAGGAAGCCTGCTGAAAGCGCATAGGAGTAGAGGGATTGGGCAGGTAGGCCATACCGTGCCAATACCAGATCTTCCTCGCCCCGGTGCGAGACGGCCGCGTAGAACACCGGGAAAACGGCCGAGGTGATGGTGAGCGAATAGACCGAGTTGGCCCAGTCGTACATGGTCCATCCCCGGATCACCTTCGGGTCCCCCTGGCGCATGGCTGGGTCGTTCACCGGACGGATCAGGAGGCCATGGGCCTAAGGCTGCACATCCACCTCCACCCGGCGGTTCTTGCTCATGCCCACCTCGGTGGCCGTGTTGTCGGCGGGTTCATCGCCCCCCATGGCGGCCACGGTGATGCGCCCCGCATCGATACCGGCCTCCACCAAGGCATCCTTCACCGCTTCGGCCCGTTCCTTGGCCAGTTCCAGCAGGTCGGGGCGTACCCGGGTGCGCTCCACCTCGGTGGCATCCATGTGGCCCGTGAGTTTCACCTTGATCGCCGGATCGGCCTTCATGCTGGCCACCATGTCGGTGAGCCAGCTCTCCATGCTGGTATCGAAGCTGCGCTGGAAACGCTTGAAGTAGAACACTTGTCGCTCCACTTTCTCGGCGGGCTTCAAGCTGGGGTTTGGCGCATCCTTACGGCTGAAGATGAACTCGCTCTCGGCCTTGTCCAGCTGTTCGCAGGTACACTCCCCGCGGTTCTTGATCGGATACACCTCCACATTATCCACGTAGTAGTAGGCACTGAAGACCTGCTGGCGCGTTTCGCCACGCGGACGTTTGGTCTTGCTGTTCGGGGTCTTCTCGTTGGCGGCGAAATTCCCGACCACTAAGTACTGTTCGAAGCCCGCGGCCTCGTACACCCCGCATACCCCTTGCCAACTGAACATGTCGTCCTGGATCTTGGTGCGCAGGTTGGGCACCTTCACCTCGTAGGTCAGGCTGCTCTCATCATCCTTCTCGATCTTCTGTTTGCCGAGGTAGGCTCCGATCTCGCCGGCGGCATATTTGCTCAGGTCGCCCAAGCTCACATAATACCGCACGCAGTACAGGGAATCCTTCTTCATCTGCTTGGACAACTTGGTCTGCAGGTAGCTGCGGGGTTCCTTGTTCTGGTAGCTCCAGATCCGGATACCGGCGTAGTTGGCACCGCTCAGGGCGGTCTGTTCACCACCCAGGTTCTTCGGGGTGGAGACGTTGGACTCCACCGGGGCACTTTCGCTGAACAGGTCGGCCGCGCGTTTGGTGGGGCTTCCCCAGCCCGTGGCGAAGACGATACCTCCGGCTCGCTTCAACTTCTTCCCCTCCAGGGTCTCGAAGTCGCCATTGGTCACCCAGTTACGGTCGTGGTCGAATTTATCCTGGGCCAGGCATGGAGCGACAATGGCCAGACCGATGATGAAGAGGAGGGTTCTCATGGAGGATCTCTTGCGGAACTTGATGGCGGCAAGATAAGGCGAGCCGGTGGACGGCACGTTGCGAAGACCGTGCCGGAACAGGCCAGGAACGTGCAGGGCGGCCATTGGGCCGCCCTGCACTAGACGATCCGCCGTGCTCAACGACCGCCGAACGTATACGCCGCGCGTATTCCGAGGTAGGAGTTCGTCACGCTCTCATCGGTGAGCTCATTCTTGTCGAACAGCATCTGGTAGCGCACCGCGATGTCCACATTCTCCGTTACGAAGAAGCCCAACATGGGCGCCACCCCGAAATTGGTGGAGCCATCAGAGCCCTCCGAGGAAAGCAGGTGAACACCGGTCAACGCACCGAGATAGGCGCCTTCCTGATTGTCGGTGAAATAATACTTGGCACCCACCTGGATGGGGATCGCACCCAAACTGGACCCTTCCACTTTGACGATGCCGAGGTCGTAATCCTTCCCGGCGAAGGTCAAGTACCCTGCTTGGGCGACCACGCCCAAGTTATCCCCCACCGGGATCTCATAGCCCAAGGTGCCGCCGATGCCCACTCCATAGAAATCGCCGAAATCACCCATCGGCAATCCTGCCTCCAATCCGATCGACACCCGGCTTTCCTGGGCGGCGAGTCCGCTCATCAAAGCGACTCCCACCAAGCTTAAAAGGATCTTCCTCATGATGAATGTATGGTTAGTTAACAACGAATGTACAGCACCCCCAGCAACCATATGCTGACCAAACTCAGCGAGGTTCAGTTCTTCTGCTCCGCCCGAATGATGTTCAATGCACTACCCGCCTTGAACCAGCCGATCTGCTGCTCGTTGTAGCTGTGGTTCGCGAGAATCGTGTCGCTGCTGCCGTCCTTGTGCTTGAATACGAGGGTGAGCGGCTTGCCGGGTGTAAAGGATGTCAGATCCGTGAAGTCGATGCGGTCGTCCTCTTGGATCTTGTCGTAATCCGCCTCGTTGCTGAAGGTGAGGGCGAGCATGCCCTGCTTCTTGAGGTTGGTCTCGTGGATGCGGGCGAAGCTCTTCACCAGCACGGCGGCCACGCCCAGGTGGCGCGGCTGCATGGCAGCGTGCTCGCGGCTTGAACCTTCACCGTAGTTCTGGTCGCCCACCACGATGCTGGGCACACCGGCGGCCTTGTACGCACGTTGGGTGGCGGGCACGGGGCCGTATTCACCGGTGAGCACGTTCTTCACCTTGTCGGCCTCGCCGTTGAAGGCGTTGGTGGCCCCGATCAGCGTGTTGTTGCTGATGTTGTCCAAGTGGCCACGATAGCGCAGCCAGGTACCGGCCATGCTGATGTGGTCGGTGGTACACTTCCCTTTCGCCTTGATCAGCAGCACCGCGCCACTGATGTTCTTGCCGTTCCATGCGGGGAAAGGCTCCAGCAATTGCAGGCGCTGGCTGTCGGGCTTCACCACCACGTTCACCTTGCTGCCATCGGCGGCGGGGGCTTGGTAGCCGGCGTCCTCCACAGCGAAGCCTTTCGGGGGCAACTCCCAGCCGGTGGGCTCGGCCAGTTTCACCTGCTCGCCCTTGTCATTGGTGAGCGTATCGCGGACGGGATCGAAGGTGAGCTTGCCGCTGATGGCGATGGCGGCCACCATTTCCGGTGAGGCCACGAAGGCGTGCGTGTTGGGGTTGCCATCCGCCCGCTTGGCGAAGTTGCGGTTGAAGCTGTGGACAATGGAGTTCTTCTCCTGCTTGTCGGCCCCTTCCCGCGCCCACTGCCCGATGCACGGACCACAGGCGTTGGTGAAGATGGTGGCACCGCTCTTCTCGAAGGTCTCGATGAAGCCGTCGCGCTCAATGGTGTAACGCACTTGCTCGGAGCCGGGGTTGATGCCCAAGTGCGCCTTGGACTTCACGCCCTTCTTCGCGGCGTCGGCCACGATGCTGGCGGCACGGCTGATGTCCTCGTAGCTGCTGTTGGTGCAAGACCCGATCAGCGCCCACTCGATGTCCACCGGCCAGTCGTTCTTGGCTGCCATCTCCTTCAGCTCGCTCGCCGGCGTGACCAGGTCGGGGGTGAAAGGACCGTTGAGGTGCGGGCTCAGGGTGCTGAGGTCGATCTCGAACGCCTGGTCGGAGTACTCCGCCGGGTCGGCGTTCTCCGC
>SSGN01000050.1 GCA_008016945.1 Flavobacteriales bacterium | reverse complement strand
TGGCGAGCCCTGCCGGCGAAGGCCGTGTGCGGCTTGCTCGCCCCCTGTACCAGACCGCACAGCCCGGTGAAGCGATCGGCTACGCCGTGGAGTCCGGGATCGCCTGGCGCATCACCTTGCCGGGTTTCTACCAGCCACCCGGCACACGGGAAGTGATCGTACCCGACCATGGCCCGGTGGAACATCCGGAACGGCTGCGCTATGTGATCGTGCAGGACGGCAGCCCCCCGCCCCCCCTGCCCGGATCGACCTTGGTGCCGATCATCGGGTCCATGCCCCCGTGGTGCGCATGGCTCATGCGTTGGTACACCTGGGGCGAAGGCCAAGCGCCGTGGACACTGTACCACGTGCGCACGGCGGCCGGAGAAGCAGGAGGCATATCCGCGCCCGCACTACCTTCGGGGACATGAAACCAGCCACCTTGCCAAGAGTAGCGATCCTGTTGCTGGCCATCGCCTCCCTGAACATGCCATTGCGGGCCCAAGAGGCCACCACGGCCAAGCCGAAAGACCCCAGGCCTTGGAGCGAGCGCCTCTGGTTCGGTGGTGGTGTAGGGCTCTCCTTCGGAACGGTCACCGCGATCCAACTGGACCCCATGGTGGGCTACAAAGTGGACCAGAAGGGCAAGCTCTCCGCAGGCCTTGGCGGCAGCTACTGGTACTTCCGGGACAACCGTTTCAACCCAGCGTACGACTTCACGGCCTACGGCTACCGCACCTTCGCCCGGTATCGCTTCATCGAGCAGGCCTATGTCCATGCCGAATTCCTGCACATGAACGTGGAGGGGAACAGGTTCGGGGCCTTCAGTGAGATCAGGCCGCGGATCTGGGTGCCCCACCTGTTGCTGGGGGCGGGGTATGTGCAGCCCTTGGGAGCCCGCAGCACCTTCTACATCCAAGTGTTGTTCGATGTGCTCCAGGACCCGAACAGCATCTACTACAATCGGGGTCCGATCTTCAGCGGAGGCGTGGGGGTCGGGTTCTGAGCGCCATGTCCTTCAGCACGGAAGCCCGCGAACGCGGGCTTCCGTGTGTGGGGTGGAGCCGGGCGGGATCGAACCGCCGTCCAAACGACCGCAACATGGGCTTTCTACATGCGTAGCCGCTTCATTGGTTTTCGACCATGCGCTGGGGAAGGGCACCCCACACAAGGCTTAGGTCCTGTTTCTCACCTGTGCTCCGGACCACCGCACAGGCCAGTTCTCCAGGATGACACCCCTGGGCCGGGAAGGAGGATCACGGGCCTCCCCGAGGGGTACTCGTCCACGCTACTGTTGTTCACGTGGATTAAGCCTCATAGCCTTGGGCTATTAAGCAGCGAGAGCGTAGTCTACTTCGCCAGTTATGGCGTCGATGCACTGGGATACGGGCCGCACATCACGCCCGGCATGCTTACACACATCACGAAGCCGCTGTCGAAACCAGGTCGGCCCCAAGGAAAAGAACGCATCGCCTTCCAGCGACCACGCAAAGGTACGGCAAGGATCAACGACCGGGCCGGAACGAGCGGCCTACCTTTGGCCTCCCGCTCCAGGCGGGTGTACCCATGTCCACCGCTTACCGAAAGATCGGCATCATCCGTGAGGGCAAGCAGCCCGCCGACCGTCGCGTTCCGCTCACCCCGGCCCAGTGCAAAGAAGTGATGGCCCGCTATCCCGACGTGGACCTGGTTGTGCAACGCAGCGCGGTACGGGCTTATGGCGATGCGGAATACGAGGCTTTCGAGATCCCCTTGGTGGACGACCTGGCGGACCGCGACCTGATCCTGGGGGTGAAGGAGGTCCCATTGGACATGCTGTTGCCCGGCAAGGCCTACCAGTTCTTCAGCCACACCATCAAGGAACAGCCCCACAACCGCAAGCTCCTCCGAACGGTGCTGGAGCGGAACATCCGGTTGATCGACCACGAGCTGCTCACCGATCCGCATGGCGACCGGGTGTTGGCCTTCGGCTACTGGGCGGGTGTGGTGGGCGCGTACAACGGCATGCGGGGCTGGCAGCTGATGTATGGAGGCCCTGCCTTGAAACCCGCCCATGCGTGCCACGACCTGGAGGAGCTTGAACGCCACCTACACGCCTACCCGCTGCCCCAGGACCTGCGCATCGTGCTCACCGGTGGCGGAAGGGTGGGCAAAGGGGCCATGGGCGTGCTTGAACGCGCCGGGGTGAAACGCATATCCCCCCAGGCCTTCCTGCGGGCGGATAACACCGCACCGGTGTACACGGTACTGGGCTCGAGCGACCTCTACCGACGCACCGATGGCCGCCCCTTCGACAAAGCCGCCTTCCACGCGGATCCCAGTGGGCATGAAGCCGACTTCCTCCCCTATGCCCGCACCGCCCACATGTACATGGCCTGTCATTTCTGGGATCCGCGCGGCCCCAAGATCCTCCGTACGGAAGACCTCCGCGACCCCGCCCTGTCCATACGGGTGGTGGCCGACATCAGCTGCGACATCGGCGGCCCCATCGACAGCACCTTACGCGCCACCACCATCGCAGAGCCGTTCTTCGGCTACGACCCGGCCACCGGAACGGAACGACCCGCAGGTACGGCGGGCACCATAACGGTGATGGCCGTGGACAACCTGCCTTGCGAGTTGCCCCGCGACGCTTCGGAAGCCTTCGGGCGCGACCTGGTGGAACGCGTGCTACCATTCTTGGTGGGCGACGACAAGGAGGGGATGATCGAACGGGCCACGATCGCCGCATCGGGGAACCTAAGCCCCTTGTTCAAGCACCTCGAGGGTTACGCCCGAGGCTGATCAACAAGCGAGTTCGAGCTCCAAGGCCAGGAAGGCCGTATCCCGATCACGGGGAAGCACATGGGCCACCACCGGGCCGCTGCTCTTGCGCACCAGCGTAAGCAATCCAAGCCCCGCCCCGCCGCGTTCGGTACGGCCATCGTTGGCCAGGAGCTTCAGGTGGTGCTCACGCAGGTCGGCCTCGTCCATCTCGTTCAGGATCCCGATCCGATGCGACAAGGCGGTGACGATGACCTGGGGAGCCGCATTGCCGAACAGCAGGGTGAAGCCACCGGCCCCATGGACCAACATGGCGAACGCCGTATGTGCCAACTCCTTCGAAGTATGATGGCGGATGTTCTCCAAGCCCTCGACGAGCAGGTTCATCAAGCGTTTCCTGGTCGACACACCCACGGCGGCAGCGGTGGCATGCGCTTCGGCATCCGCGAGGTAGCGGTCAACCTCGTCGCGGTCCAGGACACCATGGTGCACGAAGATCACCTCTCCCAACGCCGCGATCCGCGTGCTAAGCACATCCGACCAGCGGTCGGGGCTGGCCATGGCTAACACGGGGGACATGGTCTGGACGGGCACGTGATATGGATGAAGGCGAGCATGGGTCTACGAGACACCAATAGGGGCACCTATACGTGATCAACGCGTTGAATGTTCCACCACAGGAGGCGAGGACCCTCCCCCGGTCCAACCGATACCCCTACCACGGGCCTGAGCGGGATCCTCCCTCGAGACCATCCGCATCCAAGGTCGGCTCCAAGCCCCATACACGCATTACCCGCCGAGGTGGGCTTAGAGAGCCGGTTCGGGAGCCCTTCGCAGGCTTGCTCCTGCGGCTTTCCCGCCTGGACTTTCCCCGCAAAGTGTTCCCATAGGCACCGTCACGCGCACACTTGCCGCCGTATCGTCCTGCGAAAAATCCCTTCGCCTCTCTAGCCTACGCCAAACTGCGGAATGGTTCATCAGGCTCAACGGCGTGACGTCAGTTGGCCTGGTCGAGTGGTCAACGGCGAACCGGTTTCCGAAGGAGTGTACTTTTACCTCATCACCTGGAGCAGCCACACCATGATGCGTTGATGGCTCCAAGCGATGGCCCCCCCTCGGAAAACGAACACTATGAAATTCTCCATCGTCCTCACGAGCGTCGTGTTCCTTTCCACCTCGTTCCTCACTTGCGGGCTGCTGAACTGTGAAAAGGGCACAGGACCGGTGGTGGAACGCGCGGTGGAGGTCGAACCATTCCACGGGCTCGCGGTACAGGGCTCCATGGGAGTACGATTAACACCCGGCCCAGTACAGCGCATCACGGTCGAAGGGCAGTCGAACCTCATTGACCTGTTGACCACGGAGGTGAAACATGGGATCTGGCGGATCAACACCCGCAAGTGCTTCCGGACCAATGAACCGTTCGTAGTCCATATCACCATGCCCACGGTGGACTTCTTGAGCATGCAAGGTTCCGGTGACATCACCTGCCTCGGCCGGTTCAGCATGCCCGAGATCGCCTTGGAGGTACAGGGCAGTGGGGACATGGACCTGAATGTGGAAGTACAGCGCATCAACGCCCTGATCCAAGGCTCCGGCAGCATCGACCTACAAGGGACCTGTGGTACACTAAGCGCCACCGTGCAAGGGAGCGGCGACATCGATGCGGATGCCCTCACGACCAGAAACGTCGAGGCCACCGTACAAGGAAGTGGCGACATCTCCGCCCTGATCACGGACACCCTCACCGCCAACATCGGCGGCAGTGGGAACATCCGCTATACGGGGCGTCCGGCAGTGGTGAACACGAACATCGCCGGCTCCGGCGAAGTAAAACAGGACCCATGAGCAAGTGGTTTGCGGTATCGTTCGGAGCGATGGCGCTTCTGTGGAGTGGATGCGGTGGTGGTGGACAGGAGCCAGGCCCACCGGCCATTGAACATGGAGCAGCGCCCGTCCCGCTGAAGGTGGTGGATGACAACATCCGGCATGACACCCTATTGATCCAGACCACATTCGACGTTGGCGATGGCACGTACGTGATGGTGGCCGGCAACGTGGACCCGACGTTCGAGGGGATCCGCCTGTACCGGTATGCGTTGCTACCCGACAGCAATGCGCGGATCCTCGCGTACTCCACCGGGGGCTATGACAGTTGGACCATGCTCCCCACCTTCTTCAGCATATCCGACCCTCCCGGCACACACCTGATCCTGGCGAACTTCGGTGAGCGTGAAAGCTGGGGACAGAAGCTGTTGTACATGGACAGCACGTTCACCGACCTCGGATTCTTGGACGTGGCCTATCCCGAACACATCAACGAGGGTGACACGACCTACCTGAAACGCACCAACATAGGCCCGTACGGTCGTCTGGCCCTGCACCTGGACACGGCTGTGTTCACGTTCGAGACCGACAGTCTCTTCCTTTATGACGACATGGCCGGGCACAATGACCTCATCGTTCCCGCGCACAGCATCCGCTACACCTACCACCCGGATACCGGATTGGAACTCTGGCAGAATGGCCAGCGCCGTGCGGTGAAACGACCGAGTTGATCTACTCCACGACCGGGATCATGCCGCGGGTTCCCATGTCCACCACCTGATCATTGGCCGGTGGCCCGGGTTCGAAGAACCCATCGCCGTTGTCGATCCACTCGAAGCTGTTGTTGGTGCTAATGGACACGTTGATCACCACGTTCTCCGTTTCATTCCCGGTGATCACCAGGGGTTGAGCGAACGCTCCGGTGACCAGGCAGGATCCTGCCGGGATCGGTGATGAATCAAAAAGCGGATTGGGAACCGTGGTGGCACCCGGCGGGGCTTGTCCGACGATCGGCGCCAACGGCATGGGCGGATCATTCACTTCGAATGCCCAGAAGCCCTGGAGCTTGTCGTCATTCACCGCCACGGACTGCTCTGCCACAAGGAAGGAGCTGATGTACGTATTGAAGCCGATGAACGAAGCCAGCGTCCCCTGGAGGTCATATACACCTGTTCCGAACTGGGTATCGGTATAGCGGAAGTCGATATCGAAGTTCTGGTAGCCAATAGAAACGCGCAGGTAGGGGTACGTACCCGCCGGAAGCTGCGACAATGGGATGTTCAGGAAGGCCTCCCCTTCACCGACCTGTACCGCTTGGGAGAAGTCGATCGCGTTGGCCCCACCCGCGGTGGTCTCCGGGGCATGGTAGACCACGGCCCCCTGGCCCGGCAGGGTCCATGCGGTAGGCGCGAACTCCACGTAATGTGCGGTCATGGCATTGAAACGCGGATGTTGTGCGGCATGTCCTGCGGGAACTTCCGCAGGGGACCCAGCGCTGTTCAATCGTACCTGGGTGCTATCGAAGGTGAACTTCAGGACCAGACGGGGTTCAGCACTCCCTCCGCCGGCAGGCGCTGGATCATCCTTGTCCTTCTTGCAGGAAGCCAGGAACGTGGTGGATGCAAGACCAAGAAGGAACAGGGTATGTGATCGCATGGTAAATGATCGGTTCGTCGAAACTACGAAACCGGTAGAGCAACCTTCGGGCCGATCACTCCGTACTTGGTATGCACGCATAACTTTTCCGACTAACTTGGTGCCGAAGCGGACCGCCCATGACCCCCGAAGAGACCATCGACTTCCCCATCCGCCGGGTGTGGAGCCGCATCGCGCGCATCTACAACACCGAGGCGGCCAAGTACGGCGGCAGCATGGCCATCGGGCAGATCCTGCTGAACATCGAGCCGGAGGGCACGCCCAGCACCAAGCTCGGTCCCAAGATGGGCATGGAGGCCCGCAGCCTCGTGCGCACCCTGCAGGCCATGGAGGGCGAGGGCCTCATCAAACGCATTGCCGACAAGGCCGACAAGCGCGTGGTGCGCATCCACCTCACGGCGAAGGGCAAGCAGATGCGCGATGTGAGCCGCGACACCGTAGTGCGGTTCAACCAGGCCGTACAGTCACGGTTCACGCCCGCGCAACTCAACAACTTCCGGCAAGTGATGAGCGAGCTGGACAGGATACTGGAACAGGAACAACTTTTCTGATATTCACCACAGAGGCACAGAGGACACGGAGAAAACCAAAATGGCAGACGTCCGACGCATAGCGTATTCCTCTGTGCTCTCTGTGTCTCTGTGGTGAAGCATTCAAACACACATGACCAAACGCAACATCCGTAAAGTCGCCGTGCTGGGCAGCGGCGTCATGGGCAGCCGCATCGCCTGCCATTTCGCGAACGTGGGCGCCGAAGTGCTCCTGCTCGACATCGTGCCGAAGGAGGCCGCCGAAAGCACCAAACCCGCCGAGCGGAACAAGCTGGTGAACGACGCCCTGGCCGCTGCGCTCAAGAGCAACCCCTCGCCCATCTACGACAAGCGTTTCGCCAAGCGCATCACCACCGGCAACTTCACGGACGACCTGCCGAAGATCAAGGACTGCGACTGGGTGATCGAGGTGGTTGTTGAGCGGCTCGACATCAAGCAGCAGGTGCTGGCCAACGTGGAGAAACACCGCAAGCCGGGCACGCTGATCACCACCAACACCAGCGGCATCCCCATCCACGCCATCTCCGAGGGTCGCAGTGACGACTTCCGCAAGCACTTCTGCGGCACGCACTTCTTCAACCCGCCGCGCTACCTGCCGCTGCTCGAGTTGATCCCCGGTCCGGATACGGATCCTGCGGTATTGAGCTTCCTGGAGGAGTACGGCTCGCGCGTGCTGGGCAAGGTCACGGTGCTGTGCAAGGACACGCCCGCCTTCATCGCCAACCGCATCGGCGTGTTCGGCATCATGGGCCTGTTCCACTTAGTGGAGGAAATGGGCCTCACCGTGGAAGAAGTGGATCGCCTCACCGGACCCGTGCTGGGTCGTCCGAAGAGCGCGACCTTCCGCACTGCGGATGTGGTGGGCCTCGATACGCTCGTGCACGTGGCGAAGGGCGTGCAAGCCAACTGTCCGAACGACGAGCAGAACGCCACGTTCGCGCTGCCGAACTACCTGCAACAGATGGTGGAGAAGAACATGCTCGGCAGCAAGACCGGAAAGGGCTTCTTCTTCAAGGACCGGTCATCGCCCAAGGGCGAGATCCTGCAACTCGACCTGAAGACGCTGGAATACGTACCGCAGGTGAAACCCAAGTTCGCCACGCTCGATGCCGCACGCAAAGAGGACGACCTGAAGAAGCGTATGACGATCCTCTACACGGGCAGCGACAAGGCCGGGGATTTCTACCGCAAGAGCTTCCACGGGCTGTTCGCGTACGTGAGCCACCGGATCCCCGAGATCACCGATGCGCTGTACAAGATCGACGACGCCATGCGCGCGGGCTTCGGCTGGGAAATGGGGCCTTTTGAGCTGTGGGATGCGGTGGGGCTCGAGAAGACGAGAGGAAGTGATGAAGTGAAGACGGCTGCATGGGTCAATGAAATGATCGCTGCCGGTCACACCTCCTTCTACAAGACCGAAGGCGGCAAGCGGCTGTACTACGACATCGCGAGCAAGAGCTACAAACCCGTGCCGCGCGCTGAAGGCACCATCGTGCTGAGCGAACTACCCGAGAGCAGCATCATCTGGCAGAACAAGAGCTGCTGGGTGCGCGACCTGGGCGACGGCATCCTGTGCGTGAGCTGGAGCACCAAGATGAACACCTTCGGCGCGGAGGTGATCCAGGGCCTCAACAAGGCCATCGACCTCGCCGAGCAGGGCTACAAGGGCCTGGTGGTCTACAACGATGGCGCACTCTTCAGCGCGGGCGCCAACGTGGGCATGATCTTCATGATGGCCGTGGAACAGGAGTACGACGACCTGGACATGGCCGTGCGCACCTTCCAGAACACCATGATGCGCATGCGCCACAGCAGCATTCCCGTGGTGGCCGCGCCGCACCAGCTCTGCCTCGGCGGCGGCACCGAGCTCTGCCTGCATGCCGACAAGGTGGTGGCGCACGCCGAGACCTACATGGGCCTGGTGGAATTCGGCGTGGGCGTGATCCCCGGCGGTGGCGGCAGCAAGGAGTTCGCGCTGCGCCTCAGCGACGAGATGAAGGAGGGCGACATCCGCATCAACGCGCTGCGCGAGCGCTTCCTCACCATCGGCCAGGCCAAGGTGAGCACCAGCGGCGAAGAGGCTTTTGGCCTCGGCTACCTGCGCCGCGGTACCGACGAGGTGATCGTGAGCCGCGCGCACCAGCTGGCCCACGCCAAGTCCTGCGCCCTCGATCTCTGGGAACGCGGCTACACCAAGCCGCCCATGCGCAAGGACATCAAGGTGCTGGGCCGCGAGGGGCTGGGCATCGTGTACGTAGGCGCGAACTCCATGCAGAGCGGCAACTATATCAGTGAACACGATACGCTCATCAGCCAGAAGCTGGGCTATGTGCTTTGCGGCGGGGACTTGAGCGAGCCGACCGAGGTGAGTGAGCAATATCTCTTGGACATAGAACGGAAGGCCTTCCTGGAGCTGTGCATGCAGCGGAAAACGTTGGAGCGGTTGCAGAGTATCATTACGAGCGGGAAAGTGTTGCGGAATTGATGAACGCGGTGAAGCATAGGGATGGTTTGGGCGTGCCGGCTCGAAGACTCGCCGTCGCGCTTTCCGCTACAAGTCCTCGCTTCGCTGCGGGCTTTCCGCTGCAATCGCTCACGCGAAGCTGGTATACTGCACCGAGTGATAGCTAAGGATCGATGGAAGTCCTGTTAGCCATACGCGAGCTTCGAAGGATTGCTAAGCCATGCCTGGAAAAGAGACAGGACAAGGTTCAATTTCCT
This sequence comes from Flavobacteriales bacterium, assembly GCA_008016945.1. Next base: position 2,977 of record SSGN01000050.1, on the reverse strand, counting down.
GTTCATTTCACCTTCATGCTGGTTCTCGAACGCCTCGAAACAAGTCTCGAATCCTTGGAGTTACTAGTCGAAAACAATCCACTTCAACATGAACACGCCATTGGGTTGATCTGCCGTAACATCCTGTCAGATACCATTATTACAGGATACATCATCAAGTCTTCTGAATTGGTGGAACGCCAACCCAAGGAAGCGGATAGTCCGGCTTCAGATCGTGGGGTCCAATCCTCTACCGACCTGGAAGGCCGGTTACACAAAAAGCTCTACTCGCTATATTATGATGACCTTCAGCGAATGGTCAGAATCGCTGAACTATTCCAAAAAGCAGGTGCATTAAGCGACGAGGAAGCCCAACGGTATAACGCGCAGTTTCAGAAAACCACTAGCATGTATAAACTCATTCATGATTACGCTAAAGAATTCAACATTGAGCCTTTTCCGCCAAACACTTTAATATTCAAATGGCTTCTCCAGTCCAACCAACAAGATGGCTGGATCAAGGAGCTCCAATCCTCCTTCGATGTATGGATCTATTTCAGCAAATATGAGCACCTAGGTTTGCATGCGTATGAATTCACCAGAGATCTTGACCCGAAAAAAATAGAATCACGATTGAAACTAGTGTTGCGTCTGGCGGCACTTCTCCTCAGCAGTTGCCTTGAAATGCTCGGAAAAGAAGATAGACTCGAAGAATCGATGGCTATCTACCGTCAACTTCTATCTGTTCCGACAGTTGCACCACCCACTCATGAATAACGCAACACTTTTCTCGTGGGATATGAGCACAAGGCCCGCAGGCCTGCCTTGTGAACCAGCACGACGCATCAACGGCTGGGTCATCGCGGATAGCCCAACGGGGCTGACCGATCATATGAACCCAACACCGGCTGCGACCCCGTCGGGGTCGAATACCTGCGTTGTGTACCAAATGCCAAATGCTGCGACCCTTTCAGGGTCGAATGCGCAGACCATTGCAGCCTGGTGGGGCCTGACCCCGAAGGGGTCACAGCTTTTAGCTGAAAACGGCCCCAATTCCGCCACGACCCCGAAGGGGTCGCAGCCGGAGTTCCGCGTGAGCGATCGAAGCGGCACCCCGCAGGCCGCGAACCAATTTCTTCGAATTCGAGGGAATTGGTTCGCAGCCGAGGAGTACAGCGGAGAGCGCGACCCTGAGGCTTCGCGAGGGGACACGCCCAACACCTCGACTAGCTCAGTGTGACAATACCAACGAACATGAACGCATACATGATCGCAGGTTTCCGAAGCGCAGTTGGTAAAGCGCCCCGCGGCAAGTTCCGTTTCACCCGCCCCGACGACCTGGCTGCCAACTGAGCCATCATGGCCAAGAAGAAGCGCATCCGCTCCATCGACATCGAGATCGACAAGCTGACGAACTCGATCGAAGAGGTCGCGACCGGCAGAACCGTGGCTACGCATGTGGGCCGTGTATTACCGGAGGACAAGTTGATCCGTGCCAAGGATTGGCGCTTCGATTGGCTGAAGGAAATGCGTCAACCCGGCCATGAGGTGTACGCCCTGACCGCCGACCCGCACTCGGGCGTGGTGCAAGGACTGATCAGCATCGAGGACAAGGGCGACCACATTTACATGCACTTGCTGGAGAGCGCGCGCTTCAACCAGGGCAAGGGCAAACTCTTCCTCGGTGTGCCACCAAACCTGGTTGCGCATGCCTGCCGCATTTCCTTCATGCGCGGCTATGGTGGCGTTGTAGCTTTCGTAGCCAAGACGAAACTTCGGCAACACTACATCGATACGCTCGGTGCCGAAGTGATGCGAGGTGATCGCCTGTTCATCGGCCCCAGCGCGCAACCGAACTCGTTGAACGATACTTCAGTCAACAATGAAAGCGAAACCCATTCTGGAACCCCGGGACGTGGACCTCACAATTGAGGGAGGCGACATGTCCGCTGCTGACCTGAAGACCTTCCGGGCTTTGCTGCGCAAGTCGCAGGCCGCGATCCAGCGAGCGCAGGAGCAGATGTCCGCACAGCCATGGATGGATGAGCCGATCCCCACGCTGCAACAATTGGTCGCGCTTCAACACAAGCGAGAAGATGAAGCCGACCGGAAACGGCCCGCTCTTCCAGCCGGCGTGCTAGATATTGATGAGAGCGGGATCGGTGGTACCATGACGCCGGAAGAGAGCGCCTATTTGAGCGCCTACATCTGGAGTTCGAAGCGGTCCAGCAATAAATACCGTGACATCGTGCACGTGCTCGCACTCGCCCATGAACCGGCACCGAGTTGGAGCACGGTCAAACGCAAAAGCAAACGCAGTAAAGCATGAACGCATACATCATCTCCGGTTTCCGCAGCGCCGTCGGCAAGGCCCCGCGCGGCAAATTCCGTTTCACCCGTCCGGACGACCTGGCCGCCAACGTGGTGAAGCACCTGATGGCCTCCGTGCCGAACCTCGCCGCCGAGCAGGTGGACGACGTGATCGTGGGCAACGCCACGCCCGAGGCCGAGCAGGGCCTGAACATCGGCCGCATGATCAGCCTGCTGGGCTTAGACACCGAGAAGGTGCCGGGCGTGACGGTGAACCGCTACTGCAGCAGCGGCAGCGAGACCATCGCCATCGCGGCGGCCAAGATCCACAGCGGGCAGGCCGACGTGATCATCGCCGGCGGCGTGGAGTGCATGAGCCCCATCCCCTTCGGCGGCTGGCGCATCGTGCCCAACTACGAGGTGAGCAAGGCCAACCCCACCTACTACTGGGGCATGGGCCTCACCGCCGAGGCCGTGGCGCGCGACTTCAAGGTGAGCCGCGAGGACCAGGACGCCTTCAGCCTGCGCAGCCACGAGAAGGCGCTGGCCGCCATCAGCGCCGGCCGCTTCAAGGACGAGATCGTGCCCTACACCGTGGAGCGCGTGTACCTGGATGCGAAGGAGAAGCGCCAGGTGGAGAAGTACGTGGTGGACACCGATGAAGGTCCGCGCGCGAGCACCCTGGAGG
>SSGN01000102.1 GCA_008016945.1 Flavobacteriales bacterium | reverse complement strand
GTCCATGCCCAGCCCGACCGCACTATGCGAAGGCTTGGAAACCCTGGTCGACTGATCGACACCGCGTCCACGTTGCAGCGGTCTACACTGGTGGCGTGTCTCTTCGAGTGCCTCCCGTGAACCTGCAAGCGTGGCAAATCGCCTACCCGATGCTGGCCGATCTGCGCGCCAGCGAAATGAGTTGCCTGCAAAATGGGTTGCACTGCATGGACGTCCCGGCGCAGCAGCGACTGTTTGCGCCCGGTCAAGCCTGCAAGGGTTTCCCATTGCTGCTGTCTGGTCGCATCAAGGTCAGTCGCAGCTCGGAGAGTGGGCGCGAGATCGTGCTGTATCGCGTTGAACCCGGCGAGTCTTGCATCGTCTCCGCGGCATGCCTTGGTAGTCACCAGCCCTACAACGCCGAAGCCATCACCCAGACCGCCCGCCCGCTTGATGTTCTCGACACCACGGCTTTCGGCACGCTGATGTGCCAGCACCCGCCGTTTCGCGAATTCGTCTTCGGCCTGTTCATGGGGCGCATGGGCAGCCTGGTGCAGTTGATCGATGAGGTCGCGTTCCAGCGCCTCGACCTGCGCCTCGCGCGCACCCTGCTGCAACTGATGGGAGACGACGGCACGGTCGCCCGCTCGCATCAGCAACTGGCGGATGAACTCGGCTCGGTACGCGAAATGGTCAGTCGCGTGCTCAAGCACTTCGAGCACGCCGGTGCCGTTCAACTCGGACGGCAACAGATTCGGGTGGTCAACACGCAATGCCTGCAGAGGCTGGCCTCGCAAGGATAGGTCGTCCGGTCGCCGCTACAACAGATACGATGGAACAAGCTGAGCTAGGAGCCTGCGTGACAGGAAGCCTGCTCAGCGCAAAGCCTGCGATCAGCCATTCAGCGTTCGCCACATGCCTTCTGACCGCATGTGTTCGCAAAACCGGCAGCGCACGTTGCCGGATCTACCCTGCTGTATCGACCACTGAACGCCGGGTTCGACGCCTATTCGGCAGGGCAGCTCGCGGGCCGGTCAGTGGATGGCGGCATAGTCCAGCAAACAGCGTTCTTCGTGAGCAATTCCCTGCCTCACGAGGACCACTGCGCCATGAAGCCAACCCGCGTTCCAACCATCCTCTGCATCAGCCTCGGATCACTCATGGTTGCCGTCGCTGCTAGGGCAGCGACTTACAACGTCGGCAGCGACACGGCCTGCACGACCACGAGTTTGCAGTCTGCGATCAACTCGGCCGCCAATAGCCCAGGTCCCGACCTGATCCGTGTCGCCAACAACCAAACCTACACCGCGCAGGCGCTGACCATCGACTCGCAAGATCTCATCATCGAAGGTGGCTACGCTGATTGCACCGCCGCAGCGCCCACTGGCAGCACGTTGCTCAGTGGACAAGGCGGGGCCGCCGCTTCGGTGCTTCGCATCACCGGATCGGGTGTCCGCGACCTGCGCCGATTGGGAATCATCCGCGGCGATGCCTCACTGCTGGATGGCGAGGGCGGCGGCATCCAGTTCGCGGGAAGTGGAGAGCTGATCCTTCGCGATGTGGCCATCAACCAGAACACCGCAGCCTACGGGGGCGGGATCAACTTCCGCGCGACCGCCATTCCGGCGGTGCTCACCCTCGAATCCGGAACCACCGTGTCGTTCAATACGGCGCAGATCTCTGGCGGCGGTATCCGTATCGAGGGCTATCCGGCACGGCTGTTCATGCTGCGCTCGCAAACGGCGGTGTTTTCCAATATTGCACGGGGTATCGATCTGGTCAGTGGCCTGCCCCAAGGCGGATATGGCGGTGGCATCCTGGCTCTCGACGCAGCGCGCGTAGACATCGCCTCGACAGGCTACGGCGGTATCGCCGCGATCCAGGACAACGAGGCGCAATACGGCGGTGGTCTGGCTGTCGTCGGCAATACCATCAGCCCGCCAACGCTTCGTCTGTTCCGCGTTGACCCCGCTGTGCCGCCCACTGTACGCGGCAATCGCGCCAACTTGACCGGCGGTGGCATTTACCTGCGTCCGGTTGATGAAGGCCTGACCTTCGAGCCCAATGCTTGCCTGTTTGGGGCGTATTTGGAAGACAACATCGCGCAGAATGGCGCCGCCGCCTACGTCGACGGCGATTCAGGCGGGCTGTTTGTCTTTCCTTACGGCGCCTCGCTCCTGGTACGCCGACAACCCGCATCAAACAGCCAGATGCAAATCTGCGGCATCGAAGCGCCGGCCAACTTGGGCGGAGTCGTTTGCGCCCCTGGTGCGCCATGCAATCTGATGCGCGGCAATCGGGCCCAGACACTCGCCGGAACGCCAACCGATGGGGCCATCGTACTGGCACAAACCGAGAGCCAGTTGTCACTCGGGGATACGGCCATGATCGGCAACACCGCACACAACCTGATTCGCAGCTTCAGCGATTTCGCGCTGTCGCCGCCCGCTTTGTCGAACTGCCTGCTTGCAGACAACGCGGTTTCCGGCAGTCTGCTGCGCTACTCGGAGAGTGCTCGACTGGACCTGATCGACTGCACGATTGCTGGCAACGCCATTGGAGGCAACCATGTTGTGCAAGCAGACAACGCCAACGGCGGCAGTTTGACCCGCACTATCATCTGGCAACCGGGCAAATCCATCCTGTCCTACCCGGGCGGCGGCGCCAACGCCAACATCAGTGTTTCCCGCAGTTTGGTCAGCGACCGCACAACTTTGCCTGACGGCCCGGAATACCTTGGTGGCGAGCCTCGCTTCAACGACCCGGCGAGTGGCGACTGGCGTCTCAGAATCAGCTCCGCTGCGGTCGACGGCGCCATGCCGGTGGTCGGAGATGATCGGGACCTGAGCGGAAATCCTCGCGATCAGGTTATTTATCCAGCGCCAATCCAGACTGTTCGCGACGCTGGCGCATACGAGCGCCAACAGAACGCACCACTCCTTGTCAACGGGTCGTTCGACGGCTCACTGAGCGCTTGGAGTGTGCGCTCTTCACCCTACGTCACCTATGACGCACTCAACAACGACGGCGCGGACGGCAGCGGCTCTGTATTGGTCAGTGTCCCAATCGAAGTGGCAGCCTCCCTTAGCGAAGTCGAGGTGTTGTCACAGTGCTTCAACGTGCCGTTTCCAGGTGTCTATTCGCTCAGTGCACGGGCTTCGGCCAACGGCACGACGCAAACCCGCGATGTCCCCAAGCTGTACTGGCGCTTGCGAGACAACAGCGCCGACTGCAGCGGGTCGGTCTCAGCGCAAGGTGTCAGCTTTTTCCCCGGCGTCGGCAGCAGTTTCATCAATGCCACGGCATCCGAAATTTCCGTTCCAAGCGCCAACTTCGGACCGGGAACCAGCATCGAAGTACTCATGGCGGTGGCACACAATGCGATTGCAATTGGCAGCTTGCAGGCGCGCTTTGACAATCCCGAACTGCGGATATTGTCCGGCCCGCTGCAACCCTATCCCGTCTTTGCGGATGGCTTTGAATGAGTTGGCGCCGCGCAGTTTGAATCGTTCAACGAAGTCAAACTGCTGGGCTGACCGTTGGCTCGTGCCCTGCCTCGAGCGACGTGGACAGGCGGCTGCGCGGCCGCAGCTCAAGGCGGATAGCGGCGTCACCGATAGTCAATCTGCAAGACCTCGCGATCTGCTGGCCTCACGTAGGCGGATGGCACGCCCAGCGCATGCGCCTGGGCGATGGTTTCCGCCAACGCTGCGAGGTTGCCTTGCGCGCGCTCGATGCGTGCTCGCAGTGCGAGCAGGCCAATTGCGACGGAATGCGCAGCGGGTCGAGAAATCCGTTGCCTCGCAAGCGCGCGATCCAGCTCTTGAACAGCGTCTTCACCGCGCGATAGCTCGAACAATATCTCGGCTCGCGCTCCGCGCGTCTGAATTTCGGCCATCGGCGCAGGCAGTTCAGACGCCAAGGCTGCTGCCAGCGCGCGATCAACACTCAAGAGGGCTCGGCTGGCGTCTCCGCGCCGCAAATCAAGGCGCGCGGCAAGCCTCTGGAATTGCACTGACTCGGGACTGCTTGCCTCGAACCACTGCTCCAGCTCCGTGCTTGCCTCGGCGAGCATATCTTCCGCCTCGTCCAAGCGACCAAGGTTGAGAAGCAGCTCAGCCCATTGCAATCGCAACGCCGCCAAACGGTCTTCATGGCCCGCCTGTTTGGCGTGCTGGCGCAAAACGAGATAGGCCGCATACGTGTCGGTTGCCGCCTCAGCATTCTGATGCTTTGCCGCGTGTAGCAGGCCGCGCAAACCTATCGAGGCCGCAGTCTCCACATGATCGGGACCAAAGACGGCTTGATTGATGTCGATCGCCTCCTGAATCGCCGCTGCCGCCTCGTCGAAGCGATCATCTTCGATCAGAAAGCGCGCATAGCGGATCAGTGCCGGAGCAAGCCGGTGGTATGGTCCTTGGTGGACGCGACGCAGCAGTGCAATCCCCTCGCGATACAGCGGCTCGACCTGGGAACGCGCCTCGAGGCGATCTTTTGCCACCGCCAAGTGAAACAGGCTGCGCGCAAACTGCTCATTGAGCGGCAATCCCAATCGCCGCCAACGCGCAGTGGCCTCATCAAGGATCTCGGCACTTTGTCGGTACTGCCGCATGGAGCCCGTCAACTGACCGAGGTAGGTTGCCGTCTCAATCCCGTTCGCCGAATCAGCGCCGAAGACCCGCTGCGCTTTGGCCAGTGCGGCTTGCGCAGTCCCGGCTGCGCGCTCAGCGTCACCCGCTGCAGCACGCGTCGCGCCATACAGCATCAGCGCTGAGACGGCTGCCTCGGTCTCTATGTCCGCGAGCTGCGGGACCAACTCGGCCATCAGTCGATCCGCTTCCTCTGCACGGCCGGTGCTGTGCAGCAGGTTGCCCTTCGCGACCAGCGCACTGATCAACTCCTCTGTGGTTGGCGCCAAGCCCAGTGCTTGGATGCGCTCAATTGCCTCTTCGATCAACCCCTCGGCGGTAGCAAAATCGCTATTGCTCCGAGCCACCTTGCTGAGCGTGAGCAACAACTGGACACGTACCAATGGATCGAGATCCGGCTCTTCGCGAGCCTTCCTCGCCGCCTCGTTGACGAGCGCCTCCGGCGTGGGGCGTTGGTCTTTAGGCAGATCAGCACTGGCGGTCTGTAGCAGCTCAACCACGAAGTCGCGGGTCGCGTCAGCTCGCACGGACTGACTACGCGCGATGCGCGCCTGTTCACGCGCGACTTGCGCCTGCCAAAGCGCGACACCCAAAGCGACCAGCAACGCAATCAGGAAGCCTAGCGATGAAGCAACGGCACCTTTGTGCCGACTCACGAACTTGCGCAGGCGATAGCGCCGCGACGGCGGACAAGCCAGCACCGGCCGCCCGTCCAGAAACCGCTGCAAATCATCGACCAGGGCTGCGGCGTCCGGGTAGCGACGCGCCGGCTCGGAGTCGAGCGCCCTGTCCAGAATGTTGTCGAGATCGCCAATCAGCTCACTACGAACACGCAGGCTGTCCGTGGGCAAACCAGCGCTCGCCAGTGAGGTCGCATCGATGTCTGCCGAGGCACGTTGCGTGTCGCCAATACGGGGGCGTCGGCCGAGCAGCAATTCATACAGAACCGCACCAAGAGAAAACACATCGGTAGCAGTGGAAATCACCCCAGCATCGCGCTGTTCGGGCGCGGCATAGGCGGGCGTCATGACGGCGAACTCCGTCTGCGCAACGTCACTGCCATCATCAAGCATCTTGGCGATGCCGAAGTCGAGCAGCTTCACCTGCCCATTCGCGTCGACCAGAATATTGCTGGGCTTGAGATCACGATGCACGATCAATGCGCGGTGCGCAGCGGCAACCGCATGACAGGCATCCACCATCGCCAACACCCTTGCTCGCACGCCGAGCCGCGCGGATGCGGCGTGTTGATCGATCGGCAATCCGTCGACATATTCCAGAACAAGAAATGGCACGCCGCCATCCGCGACACCCCCGTCAATGAAGCGCGCGATATTCGGATGCGAAAGCGCCGCCAGCGCCTGGCGCTCGCGCAGAAACATGCGCTGGTCGATCCCGGAGATCAGACTGCGCCGCAACAACTTCACCGCCACCCGTTGGCGCAACGCTGGATCGTCCCGCTCGCCAAGAAACACCACGGCCATGCCGCCCTCGCCAATCTGGCGCACCAAGCGAAACGCACCGACGCGTCGCCCGATCCAGTGTTCTGCCGCAACAGTCGATATCTGACCGATCCGCGCGGCGCGGTCGGCAGCCGACACGTCCAGTGCACCAAGATCCTCCATCGCCACCAGCAAGTGGTGGAGCCTTTCGCGCATGACCGGATCTGCAACATGCGCGTCCATCCATTTGGCTCGGTCTGCCGCAGGCAGCTCAATCACCGCGTCGAAATACGAGCGCAACGCACCGGATGACGAACGGGATTCAAAAGGAGGCATTGTCATGGAGTGGGAAAACGCCAAACGAATCGACCTGCCGCCACCATTATTGGCAGCACGCCGGCGTCATGGGCGCTCACGCAAGGACTCGTGCAAATAGGCGCGGGCGAACTGCCAATCCCGCTCCACTGACCGCGACGAAACACCGAGCATCTCGGCAACCTGGCTCACCGACAGCCCTCCGAAGTAGCGCAATTCCAGGACTTGGGCAGCACGCGAGTCAGCCAGTGCCAGCTGGCTCAGCGCCTGATCAAGCGCCAACGCCTCCTCGGCGCTGTCGATGGAAACCTGCGCGTCAACCACATCCATCGTCGTCCGCACCCATTCGCCGCCGGCCCGCAGGCGCAAGCGATCCCGCGCCCGGTCCATCAACAAGTGCCGCATGGCACGCGCGGCGTAGGCAAAAAACTGCGCCTGAGCGGCAAACTGCGCGTCACCAACCTGGCTCATCCGAAGATACAACTCGTGCACCAGACCGGTAGTGTCCAGCGTGCTGCGCGCATCGGAGGCCAAACGTCGGCTGGCCATCGCCTTCAGCCGCCCGTAGACCTCCGCAAACTGTTCGTCCGCTCTTGGAGGTAGCGCCTGCCCAGACGGCTCCGGTGTCTCGTGAGTCATGACTGGTCCTTTCCGCACCACGTTCAATCTGTCGAGTATGCCGTAGACGTCTGCATCGCTACGCGAAGGTCGACGAGTTTTCCAAGCCACTGCGAAAACACCGACATGTCACCCGCACCTGTGCCAGAGCGAAGCCACTGCTGCCAGATTCATCAGGTGACGATGCCCTGGCCAACCAAGCGCTGGATCTCGGTCCCGGTCAGCCCCAACACCGACTGCAAAACTGCGCGCGTATCGCCACCCAACGCGGGCGGTGCGTGCGGGTAGCTGACCGGCGTTGCCGAAAAACGCAAGGGATTGGCGACCAAGGGCACGGCTTGCCCAGCGGCATCCATCAAGTCCAATCGCAAGCCGCGCGCCTCCACCTGCGCCGAGGCGAAGACCTCGGCCAGATCGTTGACAGGCCCGCAGGGCACGCCGTCATTCGACAGAACCTCGATCCAGTAGGCGCTGGGCTGGCGTTGCAGGCGTTCACGCAGCAACGCGATCAAGGCGTCCCGATTCGCGACCCGTTGCGCGTTACTTGCAAAGCGCTGGTCATCCGCCCATTCCGGCTGCTGCAGGCGCAGGCACAAACGGCGGAACTGCGCGTCGTTGCCGACCGCCAGCATGAACCAACCATCGGCGCTGGGCATCACTTGATACGGCACGATGTTCGGGTGTGCCGTGCCATGTCGCGCAGGCACCTCGCCACTGACCCGATAGTTGCTGGCTTGATTGGCCAGCGCAGCGACCTGGGTGTCGAACAGGGCCAGATCGATGTGCTGCCCTTCGCCGGTGCGTTCGGCATGCCGCAAGGCCGCCAACACGCCTGCCACGGCGTACATGCCGGTCATCAGATCGACCACTGCCACACCGACTTTCTGCGGCGCACCGCCTCGCGATGCGGGCTCGCCGGTCAGGCTCATCAGCCCCGCCTCGGCTTGAATGGCCGCGTCGTAACCCGCGCGCTGCGCATTTGGTCCGGACTGCCCATAGCCGGTGATCGAGCAATACACCAGCGCCGGATTGACCGCGCGCAAGGTCTCCCAATCCAAGCCGTAACGCTGCAACGCGCCGACCTTGAAGTTCTCGATCAGAATCTGCGAGCGCGCCGCCAAATCCCGCACCAGTGCCGCGCCTTCGGCCTGCGCGATATCCACCGCCACCGACCGCTTGCCACGATTCGCCGACAAGAAGTAGGCCGACAAACCCGCTGCCTCATCCCACCACGGCGGCCCCCAGGTGCGCGTGTCATCCCCCGCACCGGGCCGCTCGATCTTGATCACCTCCGCACCCAGATCCGCCAGCAACTGACTCGCCCACGGACCCGCCAACACCCGCGACAGATCCAGCACCCGAACCCCCTGCAACAGACCCATGCCGCACTCCCGAGAGAACGATGACTCAGGTGGCAAGCGTGGCATCTGGGGCGGGGATTGTCATGGGATGTGGCGAGCGAGACAGATTTGCCTGGCCGCTGCCAACGCCGCTGCGAAAATTCATGTCTAACCATTCGGCCAGCCAAGGAACTAGGCGAAGAACGAGCGCGCGATCATCTCGTTGACGAGGCGATCCCGGTTGGCGCTGTAGGTGAAGTGGTTCCATACCGCTTCGTCCATGCCCAGGCCAACAAACCAGCGGTCCTGCAGGGTGCAGTCGATGTAGGTGACCAGTCGCCGCTCGGAGCGGACCGGGAACCTAGATCAGACTGGCTCGTAGGGGCGTTCGGGAGGAATAAAGGCGGCCCATCGGCGCGCACAGGGCATCGAGCTCCACATCCTTGCGCGCCAGAATCGCATCCATGGGCACGCGAAATTCGCGCAGCGGGTGGCTCTTCAGGATGCGCTGTTCCAGCGTACGGCGACTGAACAGTTTGGCTTTGATGATGTTGCTCCACGCATGGGCGTCACTGCTCATCGGGCGATGCCGGGATTTTCTCACGCCGGACCGCCGGGGTGGGCGGTTGGGCGAATTTCAACAGCCTGCTAGCAGCAAGAAAACCCATAGCCCCTCGAAGCTTACGCGCCCTGGAATGAACCCAACTAGCAGCACAAAACGTGAAAGCCGTCGACACACAGATGCACGAACACATCAAGCACACAAAAAGCATCAGCGACGGCTCACCTGCAATCTCTACACCAGCACCGGCCACACCAATAGCGATCACTAGCGCAGTGACCAAACCCAAAAACCCACCTGATTAGCGCGATCCGTCAGCCAAGTCTCTGCTGCTGAGACGAGCGCGTCGGATGCTTGGTCCTCCAGCAAGCGGAGGATGCGGCGATGGCGATGAATCGGGTGCAGTTTCAACGAGGGATGTCCTGGCGTGATGTGCAGTCGCGGTACGGAAGCGAGGCGGCCTGCGAGGCCGAGCTGACGCAGATGCGCTGGCCGGAGGGATTTGTCTGTCCACGCTGCGGTGGTGGTACGG
>SSGN01000078.1 GCA_008016945.1 Flavobacteriales bacterium | reverse complement strand
GCATGTGAAGCACCTGCGGTTAGCGGCGCAGCCCGATGCACAGTTGTGGGAGCTTGCACGTCAGGATGGCTTCGTGATCCTGACGCAGGACGACGACTTCGTGGAACTGAGCGCCCTGCACGGAGCGCCTCCCAAGGTGGTCCATCTGGCGATGGGCAACCACACCACGCGCGAGTGGCTGGGGATCATACGGGCCAATGCTCCTGCGATCGCCTCATTCGCTGCGGACCCTGATGCACGGCTCCTTGTTCTTCGTTGACGGGATGGCACGGACCGATGTGATCATCATCCCCTTGTGCATCCCCGCATGAAACACTGGCTCCACGCCTTCCGCCTGCGTACGCTGCCCTTGGCGGTGAGCAGCATCATCGTAGGGAGTGCGTTGGCATGCTTCGCCGATAATTGGCGATACAGTGGGCCATCGCATTTTCGGCCTGTTGTCCTTGTCCTTGCGTTGCTCACAGCCGTGCTACTTCAGATCCTGAGCAATCTCGCCAACGACCTTGGCGATCATCAACACGGCACGGACAACAGCGAACGTGTCGGTCCGCAACGGGCCGTGCAAAGCGGCGCGATCACACCGGAACAGATGCGACGTGCCATGCTCATCTGCGGCACGCTGGCCTTCCTGAGCGGTTGTGCGTTGATCACGGTCGCGCTTGGCCTGTCGTTCCAGACACTTGCTTTCCTACTCATCGGCCTGCTCGCCATCGGCGCTGCGGTGAAATACACGTTCGGCAAGAACCCATACGGCTACGCCGGATTGGGTGACATCAGCGTGTTCCTGTTCTTCGGTATCGTGGGCGTATGCGGAACATTCCATCTGCACACCACGCAGTTCGCCATGCCCGTGCTCCTGCCCGCCATCGGCATCGGGCTCCTGAGTACAGGCGTGCTCAACGTGAACAACATGCGCGACATCGTGAACGACGAGGCGAGCGGAAAGCGCACGCTCGTGGTACGTATGGGTCCGTCGAACGCACGTATCTACCACACACTACTGATCATCGGCGGGATGCTCGGCTTGGTAGGCTTCGCGCTGATGGCCGATCTCGGATGGACGATGTGGCTGTTCCTGCTCACTTCACCCGTCTTCCTCATGCACCTGTACCGCGTGTGGTCCACTCCCGAGCCACGTGCCCTTGACCCGCAACTGAAGGTCCTCGCCCTGACCACCTTCTTCACCGCGCTGCTGTTCGCGCTGGGCGTTATCCTTGCGGTATGATCGCCGCGCGCTGGATCGAGCACACGCTCACCCCTCGTTTCGAACTGGGCACCTCCAAGGGGGCGATCCATGCCCGTACGGTGTGGTACCTGATCGCGTGGGATACGGACCGTCCGCAGATCCGGGGCATCGGCGAGGCTGCGCTCTTCCCAGGCCACAGCAGGGAGTTCCCCGCCGACGTGCGCACCAAACTCCTGGAGCTATGCGCCAACACCACCGACTGGGAGCAGCGCCTGCGCACCGACCTGGTGGCCGTGCCCAGCGTGCGTTTCGCCGTGGAGCAATGCCTGCGCGACCTTGCGGTAAGCGGCACGAAGGAGCTCTTCCCCTCACCGTTCACGCTCGGCAGGCAGGCCATACCGATCAATGGACTGGTGTGGATGGGCGACAAGGCCACGATGAAGCAGCGCATCCGCGAGCAGATCGAGAAAGGTTTCACCACCGTGAAGATGAAGATCGGCGCCATCGGGATCGATGATGAACTGGACCTGTTGCGCGCGGTGCGCCAGGAGTTCGGTCCGGGCGACATCACCCTGCGCGTGGATGCGAACGGCGCGTTCGGCGCGCGCGAGGCGATGCCCGTGCTGGAACGGTTGGCCGCATTGCAGGTGCATAGCATCGAGCAACCGGTGGCGCCAGGGCTCTATGAGGTGATGGCCGAACTCTGCGAACGCTCGCCGGTGCCGATCGCGCTGGACGAGGACCTGATCGGCCAGAACCACGCGGACGCAAAGCGCGACCTGCTGGACAACGTGCGGCCGCGGTTCATCGTGATCAAGCCGAGCCTCGTGGGTGGCTGGGTGGCCACGCAGGAGTGGATCGATCTGGCGAAGGCACGCAACATCGGCTGGTGGATCACCAGCGCGCTGGAAAGCAGCATCGGGCTGAACGCGATCGCGCAATGGACGGCGACACTGGACGTGGACCTGGCGCAGGGCTTGGGGACAGGGAGCGTGTATGGGGATAACATCCCCTCTCCCCTGCTGGCCGAGCGAGGCGAACTGCGCTACCGTCCCGAAGTTTCCTGGGACCTCTCCCGTTTCGGATCATGAACGACCGGGCGGACCTCTTCCGGTGGATCACGTTGAACGGCGAACGGCTGAGCCGCGAACAGGCGATCGACCGTTACATGGCCTTGACCGGTCCGCGTTCCGAGGACCGTGCCTGGGCCGCTTCCATTGTGACTACGCTGCGCGACCTCGGCCACGAAGCCGGACTCCACGCCACCACCAGTGGCACCACCGGGCCTCCGAAGAAGTTCACCATTCCCCATGCGGACCTTGTCGCCAGCGCGCAACTGACCGCGCGCACCTTCGGCCTTGCCGAGGGTGATCGCGTGCTGCACTGCCTGCCCAGCGACTTCATCGCCGGCAAGATGATGCTGGTACGCGGCTTCGTTATCGGCCTGGACCTGCATGTGATCGATCCGCGTGGGAGCGTGTTGGAACACCTGCGCACCGAAGACCGCTTCCGCTTCGCGGCCATGGTACCCTTGCAGCTGCACCGCGCATTGAAGGAGGATCGCGCACGTGTGGAGGCCCAGTTCGAGACCATCCTGTTGGGTGGCGGACCGGTGAGCGAGGCTTTGGTACAGGCCGTGCAGGGCCTGCGCACCAAGGTGCACATCGGCTACGGCAGCACCGAAACGGTGACGCATGTGGCCCTGCGCACCGTGAACGGCGAAACACGGAGCAGCACGTTCAACGCACTGGGCGATGTCCGATTCGGGCGTGACCCTCGCGGATGCCTGGTGGTGTACACCCCGCACCTGAGCGTTCCCCAGCACGTCACCAACGACTTCGCCGAACTCGATGGCGATCGCCGATTCACGTGGCTTGGCCGCTACGACAACGTGATCCTGAGCGGCGGTAAGAAGATCTTCCCCGAGCAACTGGAGGCCAGGACCGCTGCCGTGATCCCCTATGCGCACTATTTCACCGCCACAACGGACGATGTGCTCGGCCAGGCGGTGCTGCTGGTGCTGGAATGCCCGCGCCCCGAGGATGAGGTGTTGTCCGAAGTGATGCCCCTGCTCATGGGTGTGTTGCACCCACATGAGCTTCCGCGACGGGTACGCGCGGTGCCCGTGTTCCGCCGCACCTCCGCAGGCAAGGTGATCCGCGCGCAGCCATGACCCTCTTCTTCGCACTGCTCGCCTTCTACGCCTTGATCTTCACGATCGTGGTATGGCCGATCCATTGGCTGTTGCACACCTGGTCGAAGAAGACGCCGTACGACCCACGTTTCTATCGGCAGGCATCCTACTGGAAGCTCTACTTCTGGATCTTCGGCACGGCCATGCTCCTCACCTTCGGACTGAGCCTTGTACGCGGGCTCTTCGATCGATGATCACCGCATGTTGTTCGCCGCTTCGGCATCGAAAGGCGTCTCCCCCTCATCCGACCCGGTGGCGCTGGTGTAGGTGCGCCACTTCTCCAGCACGGCATTCATATCCGCCGGCAAGGGGCTTTCGAAGTGCATGCGCTTACCGGTGACCGGGTGATCGATATCGAGCGTGCGGGCGTGCAGGGCCTGACGCGGCAACTGGCGGAAGCAATTCTCCACGAACTGCCGGTACTTGGTGAAGGTGGTGCCCTTCAGTACACGGTCACCGCCGTAGGCCGCATCGTTGAAGAGCGGATGGCCCTTCCACTGCATGTGCACACGGATCTGGTGTGTTCGGCCGGTCTCCAACTTGCACTCCACCAACGTGGTGTACCGGAACCGTTCGAGCACCTTCCAACGTGTCACCGCAGGCTTCCCTTGGTCACCTTCCGGATACACGAACTGCACGGTGCGATCCTTCACGCTGCGACCGATGTGGCCCTCGATCACCCCTTCGTCCTCGGCGAAGTCGCCCCATACCAGGGCATTGTAACGCCGATCACTGGTACGATCGAAGAACTGGCGCGCCAGATGCGTGAGCGCTTCTTCGGTCTTGCCAACCACCATCACGCCGCTGGTGTCCTTGTCCAGGCGATGCACGAGACCGGGCCGCGGGATCTCCGCCCCAGGCGCACTGGGCAATTTGCCGAAATGAAAAAGCAAGGCGTTCACCAACGTACCGGTCCAGTTGCCGTGGCCGGGATGGACCACAAGACCCGCCTGTTTGTTGATGACCAGAAGGTGCTCATCCTCGTACAACACCTCCAGCGGAATGTCCTCGGGCAGGATCTCCACCTCGCGTTGCGGATACGGCAACACGATGCTGATCTCGTCCCCGGGTTTCACTTTCTGGCTGGGTTTCGCCGCGCTCCCGTTCACCAGGACATTGCCCGCTTTCGCCGCCACCTGAATACGGTTGCGGGAGGTGTTCGCCAGGCGATCGAAGAGGAACTTATCCAGCCGGATCAACGACTGCTTGGGATCGCAGACGATGCGGTGATGCTCGTAGAGCTCCTGCTCGTCCGAGGCGGTATCGATCCCGTGCTCCATCAGTGCTGCACCACGAGGCGGCCTTGTGCATACACCATGCCCTGCTCATCGAGCAAGCGTACCACATACAAGCCGTTGGCGACCGCAGTGACACTGAATTCGTTCGTTCCACCCACCCGCTCGCTCCATACCAGGCGCCCCGTTGCATCCAGGCACTGCAGGGTGGAGCGCACAGGCCGGTCGCCCGACCATGCGATGCGCACCGTACCGGATGCCGGGTTGGGGTGGATACGCAACTCCCCGGCTTCATGGTGCTCAGGCACCGAAGCCCAGGGATCCACCTCGGAGACCATCACCGGCCGCATCATGAGCGAACCATTGAAACTCGTGGTCTGGAAGCCGCCACCAACGTTGTAGTGGATCTTCGATCGGTTGTTCCGATTGCGGTCGAACCCGAGGTTCATCTTCACCGCGTTGGTCTGTACCCAGCCGACGTAAATGGTGCCCTGTACGGCGATGGTGCTATCCAAGGGATACTCCACGAACTTGTTGATGCCATCGAGGCGATACTCCGGTGAGGAGTAGGAGTAGTTCTGATGCAGGATCACCTCGGGTGAAAGGCTGCTCCATACGGTGAGCAGGAACGAGCCTTGAGCCGGCGCGGGGTCGGGTGTCTGGTTCGCCATAGGATTGAAGTAGAGCCGCACCGCACGAAGGGAATCCGGCACGATCAGGTCGTACCGGTACGCGAGTTTCGCTCCTGCGGAGTTGAGGCTGTATCCCATCTCCGCCGACCCGTCGTCGTAGGCGTAATAGTTGCTCAGTTCCTGCGTGAACCGCATGGTGTCGTTGTACTGATTGATGTCCGGGGTCGCTTCTGCGAGGAACCGCACATCCCAGAAGGCCACGTCGGTCGAGGGCGTGTTGTCGAACACGAAATCGTTCGGTGGACTGTTGATCGGATGACCGGTGCTGATGATAGTGGCCGCGTTGCCGTTGGGGCTCACTCCATTGACGAAGCTCGAGACCGGCCCACCGTCCTCGTTGCGCGCTGTCATGCCATATTCGATCAGGCGGTCGTTGATGTCCAGGTTGCGTACCCGCTCCACCACCTCCTGCGCCATGAGGGTGCCCGGGCTTGATTGGAAATGATCGAACGGAACGGAGGTATACGTCTGCAGGATGCTCGCCTCCGGATACACGTACGCCACATCAACGATGCGCACATCGTTGAACGAACGCTGCCGGCCCAAGCGCACATAGTCGAGGTGCCAGTGATCGAACGCACCACTTAGCGTGGCGTAATTCACGAACCGGAACTGGAAACCCTGCTTCAAGAAGCGGGCGGCATCGACCCGAATGAGCACCTGCTGGAATGGTGCCTGGTCCACGTAGGGGAGGCCCCACACCCGATACCAGGAATCCTCCATGGGCGCATAGAACTCGAGCAACAGACTGTCGCCGAGCTGAGGCAGGGTATCGCCACTTAGGCCCTTGGCCTGGTAGAAGAAGCTCAGGTAGATGGAATCGCTCGCGGGGTACTCGAGGTTGATCGGAACGGAGGTGAGCCTATCCGCCCGGCCATAAGCACTGTAGTTGGCGAAGTCGTATGGATACCCGGTGCGTGCCAACCCATCGAAGGTGGCCACGCCGATGGTGGGTGGATCCACCGGATAGGTCCCATTGATGTACACATCATCGTCCTGCCAAAGGATCAACGGCGTGGGAACCCCGTTCATGATGTAGGTCCCTGTTGCAGCGGCAACATCGTACACCAGCAACGAGTCCTGGGTAAGGGCCGGGGTCTGCAGGTGAATGGTATCCGCTGGAGGCGCGGTGATGGAGTCGCGGATGTTGTACGCCGGCCAGGCCTCCACCACCGTGGTGGTGGGTGGGTACACCGAGAGGTCGCGCACCGTGACCTGCGAACTGGGCAAGGGTGTGCGCGTGACCACCGGTGGGGTGCTGCCATCGATCTGCGTGCGGAAGGTGGTATCCAGTGAGAAACGCATTCCCGGTGTGGAGACGCCCGCCACCTCCAGCCTGTACACGGTATTGGCCAAGGACACCCCGGCATCGCCGACCTGGGCATTGCGCTTGCGTGTGCGATCGATGGAGAAATCATCCATCAGGGGCAGCTGCTGGGTCTCGAACAGGTAGTTGAAATGGCGGTTCACACCATCGTTCGACTTGGCATGGAGCACCTCTTCCACAGGGCGTGCGGAAAGGGCCTGTATGGATTCTCCGCCCTGTGCCCGCGACACGGCCGTGGAACAGAGCAGGCCAAGGATGAGGAACAGCCTATTGATCGGCATGAAGGGTATCGGTTCGTGTGTGGCGCGATGGGTCGTCCCAGCCTGGAATGGGGCGCAATCCCACGGTGTCGGTGGTGAGCCAGATATCGATGATACTCCCCAAGGCGATGTGTTGGTTGGCATTCGCCATGGGCGATTGACGGTGCACCCTCGCCAACGTGGAATCAGCCACGGTATTGCAATTCAGGCATTCCACCACCACCCCAAGGTTCAGCGAGGCCATGTTCAACACCATCTGGACCTCCGCATGGGTGAGGCCGACCAGGTCCGGCACGGGCACCCTTTCGCCATGATCGCCGCTGCCCAGCACCAAGGTGATCGCCTCGCCCCGCCTGATCCGGGCGTCCGGTGCGATGGGTTGGCCCTGGTAGAGCTGGGCGATCACACAATCCACACAAGGGTCCGGCTTGTATTGTAGCTCCTTCACCTTGAGGCCGATGATGTCCAGCACGGAGATGGCTTGCCGTTTACTCAGGTCCACCAGCTTGGGCATGTCGATCATCTTCGGCTGGCTGGCGTTGAGCACCAAGTAGATCTTCCGTCCGGGCTTCACCTCCTCGCCCGAGCGAGGGTCCTGGTCGACCACGCTGCCTTTCGGCGCCCCGTCTTGATACACCGAATCGATCACCATGGCGCGCAGATCCCGATCCTCCAACATGGCTGTGGCCTCTGCCAACGACAGGCCTTTGAGGTCCGGCACCCGCGATGCGATGCCGTGCAGGGTATAGCTCCGGAGCCACAACCACCCACCCCATACGATGACCAGCAAGGTAACGACCGGCAGAACGATGTGGATGAGACGATCACGCATGCGACGACCGGGTTCTGTCCGGCCGGCGCCAAAGATAGCCGGAGCCGTTCCACAGGCTACCGTTCACAGTTCGTTGGTCCGCCGACCGTTGCACCCGCTCTTCCACGCCAGCTTTGCGATGCACACGACACCCCATGGCACGTCCACTTATCGCGGTGCTCCGCGGCGGCTACACCGGCGAATCCGTTATCAGTATGCAAAGCGCCCGTACCATGATGGAGGCGTTGGACACCGACCGGTTCGAAGCCCTGTACGTCACGGTGGGGCGTGAGCAGTGGACCTGTGAGCGGCCCGATGGATCGGCGGTAACGTTCGACCGTGGCGGCTTCACCGCCGATCGTGGCCAAGGGCCGGAGCGCTTCGCCGCCGCCCTGATCGCCATACACGGCACCCCGGGCGAGGATGGCAAGTTGCAGGGATACCTGGACATGCTGGGCGTTCCGTACCAGACCGGAGGTGTCCTGGCGATGGCCCTCACCATGAGCAAATTCAGCACCACCAGCCTCTTGCGGCAGATGGGGTTCCGCGTGTCTCCCTCGGTGCTGTTGCACCACCCCGCGGCCGATGCCGAGAGCCGGATCCTGGCCGAAGTGGGCCTGCCCTGCTTCGTGAAGCCGGACGGCAGTGGCAGCAGCCTGGGCATCAGCAAAGTGAAGGCGGCTCACGAGCTAAGACCCGCGCTGGACAAGGCGTTCGCGGAGGACCGTTCCGTGATGTGCGAAGGCTTCGTGCGGGGGCGCGAGCTCACCTGCGGGGTGATCCGGCTGAATGGCCGGGTGCAGGCCCTGCCCGTGTGCGAGATCCGCACCAGCAGCGAGTTCTTCGACTACCACGCCAAGTACCACGCGGCGGATACGCAGGAGCTGGTTCCTGCACCGATCCCCGATGCGATCACGCGGATCGTACAGGACAGGTCCGCTGCGATCTATACGGCACTGAAGTGCGACGGCATGGTGCGGGTGGACCACCTCTGGGCCGATCCAGGTGAGGCGGAGAACGATGTGGTGACGATCGAGGTGAACACCACCCCGGGGTTCAGCCCTGCGAGCATCTACCCCAAGATGCTGAACGCCGCAGGCATCGGGGTCCCCGCAGCGATCAACGGGTTGGTCGAGGGCATGCTTCAACGGTAGTGTTCGGCCAGATGGCGCACCAACAGGGCTACGGCCCTGCCACGGTGGCTGATGGCGTTCTTGGCCTCCTTGTCCAACTCCGCGAAGGTCCGATCGCCTTGGTCCGGCACGAAGATGGGGTCGTACCCGAACCCTCCGGTGCCTCTTGGTGCCCCGATGATCCGGCCTTCAACAACGCCCTCGAAGGTGTGTACGCCTGTCCCATCGACCAGGGCCAGTACCGTGCGGAACCGCGCGCGCCGATCGGCCTCGCCTTCCAAGGCCGCGAGCAATCGGGCCATGTTGGCTTGTGGATCGCGCTGTGCTCCGGCGTACCGCGCCGAGTACACCCCGGGGGCTCCGCCCAGTGCATGCACTTCCAGGCCTGTATCGTCGGCGATGCATGGCAAGCCGCACCGTTCATGGGCGTACTGAGCCTTCTGCACCGCATTGGCCTCCAGTGTATCGCCGGTCTCGGGAAGGTCGGCGGGTAATCCCACCTGCGCCAACGAAAGCAATTCGACCCCACCGGTCAGCAGTGCCCTGAGCTCGGCCACCTTGCCTTCGTTACCGGTGCATAGGACGATCGCGGCCATGGCTCGGGCCTATGGTGTGGGCGAGGTTTCCAGCTTCGTGCGCACCGCGTACTGCGGCTTGCCCCGATGCATCAGGTACAACCGACCGAGGTATTCGCCCAGCAGGCCCAGTGTGAGCAGCTGGATCCCAGCGAAGACCAGTACGGCCGAGGCGATGGAGGCCCAGCCCTGAGGCGTATCCTGGAACACGCTCTCGTACACCACGAACATGGCCAGGAGGAAGCCCACCACGCTGAATAGCGCACCGATGAAACTGCTGATCCGCAGCGGCATCACCGAGAAGTTCACGAACATCATGAGCCAATGGCGCACCAGCTTGCGAAGGGTGTAATTGCTCGTCCCTTCGGCCCGTGGCGAATGCACCACCGTGAGCCGGTCGATCCGGCGTGTGGTCTCCAGGATGAGCCCATCGATGTACGGATACGGGCCCGTGTAACACAGGATGCGGTCGCAGAGGAAGCGGTTGATGCAGCGGAAGCTCGACAGGTAGAGCCCCTTCGGCTTGTCGATCATGAAGCGGGCGACCAGGTCGTTGAAGCGGCTGCCCAGGTTGCGGAAGTAGGAATGATGCTTCTCCTCGTACCGCGTATAGACCACGTCGAACTGTGGATGCGCCCGGGCATGCTCGTACAGCTTGACCACCTCCGAAGGGGGGTTCTGGAAATCATCGTCGATGTTGATGATGAAGTCCCCCCGTGCGGCGGCATACCCCGCCATTACCGCATTATGCTCGCCGAAGTTGCGGGCCAGGTCGATGGCCACCACGGGCATGGGTGCCTGGGCCACGATCCGCTGAAGCACGGCCCAGCTGTCGTCGGCACTCCCGTCGTTCACCAGGATCACCTCCGCGCCACCCTCGAACCGCAGTGCGGCCAGATCGCGTACTAAGCGCTCGATGGTGCGTGCGCCATTGTAGACCGGGACGACGATGGAGAGTGCGACCATCAGTGGAGGCGTTCGGCAAGGAGGAGGACGGAACCTCCGAAAGGCAGTGGGATGCCCGTCTTCAACAGCCGTGATTCGACCCCGACACAAGCCTTGAAAACACCGTTGGTCACGGGGTGGAACGGGGCCACATCGCTGGCTTCGGGAGCGGGAAGGAGCTTGCGGCGGATGACCATGAGCGGGAACAGCACCGTGTTCCAATACGATGCGAAGATGGGGCGGAAACCATGTCGGCGCAACAGGGCCACGGCCTCCGCACGGGTGAACCGCCGCACCTGGCCCACGGCCCGGTCGTGGTAGGAAAGCATCCACGGGTAAGCCGCCAGGTTGAGCACGCAGATCCCTCCGGGCCGTAACACACGATGAAAGCCGGAAAGGGCACCGTCCAGATCGATCCGATACCCCAGTACATCGCAGCTCACCAGGGCATCGAAGGTGGCATCGGCATACGGTAACGCATCCACCGAACCCACCGCCACGGAGGCCCCGACCTTGGACCGGGTGTAGGCACATGCCTGCTCGGAGATATCCAGCCCGTGCAAGGCCGCATGCGGGAAAGCACGCGCAATGGCCTTCAGGGTGCCTCCTGTGCCGCATCCCGCATCCAGTACCGCCTGCATGCCTGGCGCATGTACCTGTAACGCATGGATGATGTTGGTGTGCAGTCCGTGGTACCACCACATGGTCTCCTCCAGGGCGGCCATGCGATCATACTCTGCCGGAACCATGCTCATACCCCCTTGTACTTGAGGTATTCGGCCCGGTCCCGCATGTAATCGTCCGGATCGTAGGGCAGATCGCACAACACCATGAGCACGGTATCGGCGCTCTCGAAGGTGATATGGTTCCAAATGCCTGGAGGGATGGACAACCCTTGCTCGGGGCTATCCAACACGATACGGCAGTGCGAACGACCATCGTCCAACACGGCCGAAACACGCCCATGCAAACACACCAATACCTGCGTACAGTATTTATGCGCATGATCGCCACGGACCCCACCGGGAGGTACTCCGGTCACGGTGAAGACGCGGTGAATGGGATGGCCCAGGCTTTCCCCGCCCAGGTCGGGCATCACCGTGAGCGTACCGTTCTGAATGTGCTGCCAGAAGCGAAGCTGGACCAAAGAACCGATGGTGGTGTCCTTCATGGACGGCGGCTGAAGAAGTTGGTGATCGCTTCGACGACCCGTGCCTGGTCGGCATCCGACAGTTCCGGGTAAAGTGGTAGCGAAAGTATGGTGTCCGCGATCGCCTCGGTATGGGACAGATCGCCCGTGCGTATCCAGCCGATGTACGCCTTTTGACGATGCACGGGCAACGCATAATGGATCCCGGCCATCACGCCGGCCCCGGCCAGGTGCTGAAGGAGCGCATCCCGCGTGGCCCGATCCGCCAACCGCACCACAAAGAGGTGGTACACGTGCCGGTGACAGGACCGCTCGGTGGGCAGTTGGATGGGGAGGTGTCCCAGTGCCGCATTGTACGCAGCCGCTAGTGCTCTGCGCCGCTCCGTGAACGCGGGTAGGTGCCGTAGCTTGACCTGAAGGATCGCCGCTTGGATGGGGTCGAGCCTGCTGTTCCAGCCTTCGACCAGGCTGTGTTGCGGTGCTTCCCATCCGTATTGACGAAGGGCCTTGATCCGCTTGGCCACGGCTTCATCGTTGCACAATACCATGCCGGCATCGCCAATGGCACCCAGGTTCTTCGTCGGGTAGAAGCTGAAGGTGGAAGCATCGCCCATGGAGCCCACCATGCGCCCTTGGTACAGCGCTCCGTGCGCCTGGGCACAATCCTCGATCAATTTCAGACCATGGGTGTCGCACAAGGCCCGGAGCGCGGTCAGGTCCGCAGGATGCCCATAGAGATGCACCGCCACGATGGCTTTGGTGCGCGGCCCGATCAACGCTTGGGCGGCCTCCGGCGCCAGGGTGTAGGTGCCAGGGTCCACGTCGGCCAACACCGGCGTGGCGCCGCTCATGCGGATGGCCGCCACCGTGGCCACCGCCGTGTGCGATACGGTGATGACCTCATCGCCCCCGCCGATACCCAGCCCGCGAAGAGCGAGGTGGATGGCATCGGTGCCGTTGTTCACCCCCACACCATGCCTTACCCCCACGTACGCGGCGAACGCCTCCTCGAACCGCTCCACCGTGACTCCCAGGATGTACGCGGAGCCTTCAAGGACCTGGTCGATGGCGGCATCGATCTCGCCGCGTAACGCGCGGTATGCAGCTCGAGGGTCGGCTATAAAGAGCGGCTCTTCCTCCATCGTTCTTCGAAATGGTCAGTAAATGAACGGCGATCGTCGACATCATCGGCGCACTTGTCATTCGTCCAGCGGTTTTTTCAAGTATTCTTGCGCCGCGCAGCACTCCCCCTTCCATGTCCGCACCCACCGGACGATCCATTCTCCATCATTATCGCTATCTGCTCATCGCCATCGCCTTGGTGGTGAAGGGAGCGTACATCGCGATCGCCATCAGTGAATTCAAGCTCGCTGAGGCCCCCGGCCGGTTCAACATCCTTGCCGGCGACACCGACGATTACCTGGACCCTATCGAGAACCTTTTGGCAGGGCGTGGTTATGCTCCCGACTATCGCATGCCTGGGGTGGGGGCGCCGTACTGGGTGCTGCGCCAGTTCCTGGACTTGCCCGACAGTCGTGATGCCATGGTATTCGTCCAATGGGTCCTCTCCGCCTTGAGCGTGTACGTGCTGGGGCTGTTGGCTTTGCGGATCTCCGGCTCGGAGCGCACGGGGATGGTGGTGTATGTGCTGTATCTGCTCAGCGCCTATTCCAGTTGGTACGATGCCTACCTCTCCTCGGACAGCTTCTCCACCTCGGCCATCATCCTTGGGGCCCATGCTCTGCAAAAAGCCGTGGACCGCAGGAGCCAAGGCCTGCTCGTTCTGGCGGGAGCCTTGCTCACCTGGCTGGTTTTCCTGAGACCGGTATTCGCGGCACTGATCCCGGCGGCGGTGTTCCTGCTCCTCCGCTCCAAGGTCTGGACCCGTCCACTGACCGCGACCTTGATCTTCCTGGCCCCCTTCCTGGTGGCCGATGGCTGGTGGACCTTCCGGAACTGGCGGGTCAACCACACCTTCAGCCCCCTCACCAACCAAGGATTGATGCCCAATTACCTGACCAATGGGATCGATGGGCATGCCATGTCGTTCCTTCAGTGTTACGGCGGCTTCTATATCTGGTGGGATCCCGGAGCGGAGATCCGTTGGTACGGGGGGTGGAAGGGGGGGGCCGAGGTGGACGATGAAGGGCGCCTTGTCCCCCCCCCGCCGGACTAAGCCATCGTGCACCGATACCCCCGCGAAAGCCTTTTCGCGCTCAGTGAACGCGAGCGTACATTGGCCAACACCCACCCAGCGGACTCGCTGGCAGAGGTGGACCGCATCAACGCCAAG
>SSGN01000144.1 GCA_008016945.1 Flavobacteriales bacterium | reverse complement strand
GCTTGCCATCGATCCATTGGATGCCCTTGATGGTGCCGCCGGCCATCATGCTGATCATGTAGGCGAACAGGCCGATGAATGCCGTCCAGAAGTGCGCGCCCACCAGCAGTTGCGCGGGTTCACGCCCAGTTATACGCGGCAGGATGGCATACACGCAGGCCCACAGCGCGAAGGAGATGATGCCGTACATGGTCATGTGGGAGTGCGCCACGTTGAAATCGGTGAAGTGCAACACGTGGTTGGTGAAGCGGAAGGCTTGCAGGCTGCCCTGCGTGCTGCCCACGAAGTAGAAGATCACGGCCACGAGGAAGAAGGGGAGCACGTAGCTGCTGCCGATCGCGCTCCAACTACCGCGCATGGTCATGAGGAAGTTGGTGGTGCCGGCCACCACGGGGATGAACATGCCCGCGCTGAACACGATGGCCACCGTTTGCAGCCACCACGGCAGCGGCGCGAACACGAAGTGGTGAGTGCCGATCATCGTGTAGAAGAGCATCTGCGTCCAGAACGCCAGCACGCCCAATGAGTAAGAATAGATGGGCTTGTTGAGCGCGGAGGGCAGGTAGTAGTAAAGCAGCCCCAGCGTGAAGGTCATGAACCACATGCCCACGCCTTGGTGCATATAGTAGCCCTGGATCACGGTCTCGCCCAGGCCGTCCTGGTACCACGGCAGGTAACCGATGGTGGCGAGCACGAGCGTCCACACCAGCGCGGCGAGGATGTACCAGTTGCTGATGTAGATCTCGCCGATCTTGCGCGTGGCCACGGTGCGGTAGAAGTTGCGGAAGGTGAGGAACAGGCCGACGGCGAAGGGCAGCATGGCGGGCCAGATGTACTCGCGGTATTCGCCGCCGCCGTTGTTGATCCCGGCCATCAGCAGCAGGTTGCCGCTCACCAGCGAAAGGTTGATGAGCCACCACGCACGCCATGCCAGTTTGTAGCTGTGGATGGCCGTGGCCGAGGTACGCGCCACCACGAAGTAGCCCAGCCCGATCATGGCCAGCGAGGCCCAGCCCCAGAACACGGTGTTGGTATGCACCGGGCGCAGGCGGCCGAAGGAGAGCCACGCTACATGGTCCATGTCGGGCCACACGAACTTCATGCCCACGTACTGGCCCACCAACGTGCCGAACACCAGCCAGCCCGTGGCGGCGGCGAGGTACCACACGATCACGCGGCGCAGCTCGGGCGCTACCTCCAAACGTTGCCGCACCTTCTTCTTCTCGTCCACCAGCGGGATGTCGGGCTCGGTCACGGCGCGCTCCACCAATCCACGCGGGTCGTCGCTGGGGAACGTGCCACCCAGCTCGTCTCCACGGAGATGGAAGTCGCTGTGACGCACCGTGCGGCGCAGGCGTGGGTCGCGTTGGCGGCGGAGGTAGTCGATCATGCGCTGCACCCGTGCAGCCACGACCAAGGCACCTACGAAGAGTACGATGCCGGTCAATACCAAGGTGCCGATGATACCGGGCTGCGAGAAGATGCCGTTGGCTGCGGAGGAGAGAAGCATGGGATGGGAAGACGGGGCAAATATAGGACAAAAATGTCCGAAAACAGAATGGCCATGAAAGCGATGGCAGAGCAGTTGAATTACGGCTCCCCAGATCTGCGTGGAAAGGGATCAGCGCTTCAGCACCGCCTTTCCCTGCTCCAAGTCCATCGATAGGGTATGCACATCGGTGGTCTCCAACATCTTCCGGAGGTCGTCGCGCACCTGCTGGAAGTGGTCGTGCAATGGACACGGTTTCTTGGCGTTGCACTGGGGCAGTCCCATGCCGCAACCGCGGTACACATCATCGCCATCGATGGCCTTCACCACCATGCTCAGCTTCACTTTCCGGGCATTGGCGGGCGAAAGATCGAAGCCTCCGTGAGGCCCTTTGGTACTTTCCAGGATGCCTTGGCGGGCGAGCTGTTGCAGGACCTTGGCGGTGAACGCTTGTGGCGAGCCGGTGCGTTCGGCGATCTGCACCAGGCTCATGCGTCGGCCATTGCGGCTTTCCATGGCGATAAGGACCGTGGCACGGATGGCGTATTGACAGGCCTTGGAGAACATGGGGCGAAGGTATGGGGCGTTCGTTGTGCGGGTCCCGGTCAAGCGGAGTGGAACCGGGCGTGGGTGGCACGCTCCAATTCCTCCCGGTGTTCCGGAGCGGCGATCGCGATCAATGCCCTGGCGCGCTGTTCCAGGTTCTTGCCGTACAGGTAGGCCACGCCGTGTTCGGTCACCACGTAGTGCACATGGGCACGGGTGGTCACCACCCCAGCACCGGGCTTGAGGAAGGGCACGATCTTGCTGGCCCCGCGGTTCGTGGTGCTACAGAGGGCGATGATCGGTTTACCACCCTCGCTCAAGGCAGCACCGCGCATGAAGTCCATCTGGCCGCCCACTCCGCTGTATTGATAAGTGCCGATGCTATCTGCGCACACCTGCCCGGTGAGGTCCACCTCGATCGCGCTGTTCACGGCCACCACGTTCGGGTTCTCCCGGATCACTTTGGTGTCGTTCACGTATTGGGCGTCGAGGAAGGCGAAGAAGGGGTTGTCGTCCACCAGGTCGTAGAGCCGACGGGTGCCGAAGGCGAAGGCGGTGGCCACTTTGCCGCGCTGTTTCTTCTTGAAGGCGTTGGTCACCACGCCCTGTTGGACCAGGTCGATGATGCCGTTGCTGCACATCTCCGTGTGGATGCCCAGGTCCTTGTGCCCGCGGAGTGCACCGAGGATGGCATCGGGTATGGCGCCAATGCCCATCTGCAAGGTGGCGCGATCGTCGATCAGGCCGCTCACCAGTTCGGCCACACGTCTTTCCTTGTCACCGATCTGGCTTTGGTAGTCCACTTCGGGCAGCGGGTCGTTCACCGCGACCATGGCCGTGAACCGGCTCACATGCACCTGTCCATCGCCCAAGGTTCGGGGCATGTTGGGGTTCACCTGGGCGATCACCGAGCGCGCGTTGCGAACGGCGCTGCGGGCTACATCCACGCTTACGCCCAGGGAACAGAAGCCGTGCCGGTCGGGTGGCGATACCTGGACCAACGCCACGTCGATGGGCAGTATGCCCCGGTCGAACAGTCGGGGGATCTCGCTCAGGAACACGGGCACGTAGTCGCCATGAGGCCCGTCAACCGAACGCCGCATGTTGGCCGATACGAAGAGCGCGTTCAGGAAGAAGGGGCCTTGCACCTCGGGTCGGTCGAACCCCAGGTCGCCGAAGGTGCTTATGGCGGTGAGCTCCACATCGTGCAGTTCGTTGTGCCGGTCGAGTAGGGCGTGTACCAAGCGTACCGGCGTGGCTGCGCTACCGTGAATGAACACACGGTCCCCGCTCTTCACGCTACGCACCGCCTCCTCGGCGGTCATCCACGGTTGTTCCATGCGGCGAAGATCGTATGGTGCGAGGGATGGTGGTCCGGCATTCGTCAGTTGAGTGGGCTCGTTCACTGGAAGAAGGGCGGCTGGAGCGAAGGGTAGGGTAGGTGCGGTCGAAGGACAGCGAGCCTCACACCATTGCGCATTTAGGCGTAGGCTAAAGCTGCGAAGGGATTGTTTCGCAGGACGATACGTAGGGGGTCGTTGCAACGCCGAAGGTGTAGACCGCAGGGAGCAGCGCTACCGAGGGCCGGTGCTACGGAACGATCACGACGGAGAAGACATGTGGAAAATGTTTCATCCCGCTTGCGGGAAGACCAAGCAGATCGGCCTACGCCTTAGTGCGAAGTGGTATCACACATGAGGCCTGGCGATCGGTCCGCCTATGCAGCGGGATGTTCGATCCACCCTTGGCTCAGTACATCGAGGAGTACCCGCGCATGGTTGTGGACCGGGTCAGCGGATGCGTACAGCAAAGTGACCATGCCCTCCTCGGCCAGGGTACGAACACGGTCGAGTTCTTCAAGATGGGTACGTAGTTCTTTGCGGTAGGCGCTGGAAAAGGCACGGAAGTCCAGCGATCCCGCGTGGTAGGCTTTGCGAAGTTCATTGGACGGTGGGAGCGTCTTGTTCCACTCGTTCAAATGGGCGCGTTCCTTGGTGAAGCCGCGTGGCCACAAACGGTCCACCAGCATGCGGTGGCCATCGCTAGCGGCAGGTGCTTCTTGGATCCGTTTGAGCTGGAACGCCATGGTGAACGAAGGTAGCATTCCAAGAATTAAGGACGTATGTATCCGGAAAAAAGGATGGGTGTCCGAAAAGTTCGGAAGCCGAACTAAATTTGTCGCCGAAACCACGAAACCCCATCGACCATGCGATACACGATCGCCCTCACCCTTCTCGCCGCGACCACGGCCGCTACCGCCTGCGACAAGTGCGCCAACTACGACAATGCCAACTTCAGGATCAAGCAGGTCACCGTGCAGCACGATGCACGCATTGCCGCCACCATCTGGGAGGTGACGGTGGAAGGTACCGCGGGCAAGACCACTCCGGCACCTGCAGGCCAGTTGAACGGCGCGCCCGTGCTGGGCTACGTGTTCCCCACCACGCTCAAGTCCACCGACGTGGGCTTCAGTGCCACCGACGGCATCGTGGCCCTCGCCCTTACCTCCCATCCCGACTTCGACGACAGCCCGCTGTGGGACGAGAATGCGGATGGCGACTACGGCAACGACGGTGTGGTATGGCACCCGCACTGGGTGGTGCTCAACGAGGACAAGCGTGTTGCGGGTGGCCTCGCCGTGAAGCAGTTCGCCGAGGGCGATAAGAGCGTGAAGCTCCCACCCACCAACCCCGGCATGCCCATGTACATGGACTCGCCCGGTTACCAGGTGATCACCGAGGGTAACACCATCCGTGTGGTGGTGCCCGACTACCGGATCAACAACCGTCGCGATTTCTCTTTCGATGGCGTGGCCTGCTTCATGGAAGTGAACACCGGTGGCGCCGAAGGCGGCCATGGCAGCGGCGACAAGCCCATGCTTGGCGTGTACAAGGTGTATTCCGTGGCCAGCAAGGACCTCACGTTGCCGTACAAGGTGCGGTGACCACCATTCTCCATCTGAACAAGATCGTTCAACCAAAAACACGAACAACCATGAACAAAGCCGTTTTCTACCATGCAGGGTGCCCCGTTTGCGTGAGCGCCGAGAACCGGATCACCGAACTGGTGGACCGTGACCGTTACGATGTGGAGGTCGTCCACCTGGGCGAACAGCGCGCTCGTATCGCCGAGGCCGAGGCCGCCGGTGTGAAGAGCGTACCCGCGCTGGTGCTGGGCGCCGATGTGCTGCACATCAACTACGGCGCGAGCATGGCCGATGTGAAGGGATAGGACCGTGTACTTTCGCGAGGCGGAGCCCGGAACGTCCGGGTTCCGCTTCGTGATGAAGAAGACCCGCATGGCGAACACACCCGATGAGCACCTGGCCCAAGTGCTTGAACGCCTTGGTGAAGTAGCGCGCGCCATGCGATGGAGGCAGGCCACCGATGTGGGCCTCAGCGCGCTGCAACTGCGTATCCTCGGTTTCATCGCCGCACATCCCGAGCAACAGGTCGGTGTGGCCATGCTGGCGGAGGAGCTGCAGATCGGCAAGCCCACGGTGAGCGAGAGCGTGAAGGCGTTGGTGGAACAGGGCTATGTGGACCGCAAGGCCGGGACCGGGGATGGCCGCAGCCACGCCCTGCACCTACGCGCCGCCGGTCGCAAGCTCACCCACGACACACCACCGCTCGCACCCGCTATGGCCGCCCTGAGCGATGCCCGTAAGAACGCGCTGCTGCTGGCCTCCATGGAACTGCTCGAAGCCCTGGTGCGAAGCGGTGAGGTACAGGTGCAGCGCATGTGCTGGACCTGCCGCCATTACCGTGGCGACCGCGACAAGCGACACCACTGCCTGTTGCTGAGGAAGGATTTACCCGTGCAGGAGTTGAGGGCGGATTGTCCGGAGCACGAGTGTGCCGCGTGATGCGGGACTCCGGTTCTTCCCATATCCTTCCCGATTGTTCCCGATAGCTTTGGCATGTGAAGGTCTTGGTGATCGAAGACGAGCCCGAGTTGGCGGAGGTGCTGGTGCGCTCCCTCCAACGTGAGAAGTACGTGGTGGAATCGGCCGCCGATCACCGCACGGCCCTCGCACGGATCGCTGACCACACGTACGATTGTATCCTGCTCGATATCATGTTGCCGGGTGGCAGTGGCTTGGATGTGCTGCGGGAGCTCAAGGCGTCAGGGCGATCGGCCAACGTCATCATCATCTCCGCCAAGGATTCGTTGGATGACAAGCTGGCCGGGCTTGACCTGGGTGCCGATGATTACCTCACCAAGCCCTTCCATATTGCGGAGTTGAACGCCCGCGTACGGTCGGTGTTGCGGCGTAAGGCCCTTGGGGGTGATGAGGCCATCACCGGTGGGAACGTGCGCTTGAACGTGAATGAGCGCTCGGTACAGGTGAACGGTTCGGAGCTTGGGTTGAATCGGAAGGAGTTCGATATGCTCACTTATTTCCTCCTTAACCAAGGGCGCTTGGTGTCGCGCGGATCCTTGGCCGAGCATGTCTGGGGCGACCATGCGGACGATGGTGCGGACCTCGATTTCGTCTACTCGCAGATCAAGAACCTTCGTCGGAAGTTGAAACAGGCGGGGGCCGATGTGGAGATCCAGGCCGTATACGGGATCGGCTACAAGCTGGTGGTGCCATGAGGTTGCTCGATCGGTCGTTGCTCCACCTCTCCGTGGCGCTCTTGTTGGTGTTGGCGGTGTGGTCCACGGTGTTCTTCTTCGTGGTCCGTGGATCGGTGCTGGACAGCATCGATGAAGGCCTGGAGGACCAGCAGAGCATGATCCTGCATCGCTTGCGGACGGACAGCACCTTACTTCAGGTGCGGGACCTGGGCCTTCACGGTTTCGCGGTGATGCCTTCGGATCATAAGGTGAAGAAGTCCTTCAGCGATACCCTGATCCATGTGCCCAGCGAGCATGGCCAGGAGCTCGTACGGTTGATGACCAGTGGCTTCAAGCATGAAGGAAGGCGCTACCGGCTCCAGGTGTTCGCCAGCACACTGGAAGAGGACGACCTCCTGGAAGACCTGCTCTGGGCCCTGGTGGGCCTGTACCTGTTGGTGCTGGTCACCATCGTGGTGGTGCACCGGTTGGTACTTCGCAAGGTCTGGAGGCCTTTCCATGGGATCCTCGCGCAGCTCAAGGGGTTCCGTCTGGGTACAGGAGGTGGGTTCGCCGAGGTGCCCACCACGGTACACGAGTTCAAGGAGTTGAACGCGGCGGCACGCGGTCTGGTGGGACACGCCAATGAGGCGTATGCCCAGCAACGGGCGTTCACGGAGAACGCGGCGCACGAACTTCAAACGCCGCTGGCCATTGCGATCAACAAGTTGGAGTTGCTGGCCGAAGAAGGAGCGGATGAAGGGCAACGTATGGCCGCGATCGGCGAGGTGATCGTGATCCTCGAGCGGCTCACCCGCCTGAACCGATCCCTGTTGTTGTTGGCCCGCATCGAGAACCGGCAGTTCCTTGATGAACGTGAGGTGGATATGGGCGTACTGGCGCAGGAGGTGGTGGACGAGTTCGCCGACCTGGCATCGCATCGTGGCGTGGAGATGCAGGTGGAACTGGAGAATTCTTTGGTATGGCGTATGGATCCCGGGCTGGCCCGGACCCTGTTGAACAACCTGGTGAAGAACGCCATTGCCCATAACGTGCATGGTGGAGGGGTTTGGGTACAGGTCACCGCCCTCGGGCTGCGGGTCTCGAATACCGGCGCCGACGTGCCGTTGGATGCAGCACGCATCTTCGATCGTTTCCACAAGGTGACCACGAGCACGTCCGGAACGGGACTGGGGCTGGCCATCGCCAAGGCCATCGCCGGTTTGTACGGGTTGCGCCTCACCTACCATTTCGACAAGGCGCACCACTTCCGGTTGGAGCGCGCCTAAGGTCGTCGGGTGTGCGTGGTGGTGGCCGCGTATAGCGGATCCATCGGTACACGTACCTCGCCCATGGCGCGCTGTGTCCTGTACCACCATGGGGCGGAAGCAATACCGTCCAAATCGTTTCGGGGAGAATGCACGGGGTGTATGAATTCCCGATCCTTTCCCGGATCATGTCTTCACTTCGTACCCATAAACACGAACGGACATGAAGAACATCAAGTCATACATCGTCGCCCTGGTGGCGTCCATCCTGGGGATCGCGCCGACCGCCTCCGCGCAGAAACTGCCCTCCGCACAAGTGCCCGAGGCTGTTCGCACCGCTTTCGAGAAGGCGCACCCCATGGCCATGGATGTGGAGTGGAAGTTGTCCGGCGATCAGTACAAAGTGGAGTTCGAGATCGGCCTCTTCTTCACCGACCATGAGGCGTGGTACGATGCCACCGGCAAACTGATCCGCCACGAGGAGGAGATCTCCTCCAGCGACCTGCCGACGGCCGTCACCAAGGCCATCGCGGCGGAGTTCCCCGGCTACCGGATCGACGATACCGAGCGGATCACCTTGAATGGCACCGTGTCGTACATCGTGGAGTTGAAGATGAAAGGCTATCAGGAGTGGAAGGTGGCGTATGACGCGAACGGCAAACAGTTGCAGAAGCAGGCCGATTGATCCGCAGCATATTGCGGAACGGACATAGGGGCCCCACGGCCCCTATGTGCATTGGTGCATGATCGTGCGGACCACGGAAATAGGATGCGCACGCCGCCTGATCGACATGTGGTCGGTGGCGTACACGTTCCATACGCTTGTTCGGATGGCGCGGATGTCGCGCCAAGCCGTGCAAGCGGTCCGCCGTCATTGGATCACGAACGGCATGGTCCGGTTGCCGATCCTGGTCGACAAGAACAGAGTATAAGGGCCGGCCGGGAGATGGCTGATGTCGATGGTCTCCGATACGCCGTGCGTAATGCCGGAGAGCACGGTGCGGCCCAAGGGGTCCAGGACCCGGAACGAGGCGGGCATGGCCTCTTGCGTTCGGAGGGTGATCCGCTCCTGCGCAGGGTTGGGGAAGAGCTCGAAAGCGTTGGGCTCCGGATCGTTCACGGCCGTGGGTAGGTTCTCCATGTACCACAGACCATCCAGTTGGCCGGAGTAGAACCGTCCGTTGTACAGCACATGGGCGAAGCTCAATGCGGTCTCGCTGAACACTTCCCAGGAAAGGCCGTCGTTGTTGGATCGGAACCAGCGGGTGGAGCCACCTGTGCGCGAAGCGATCAGCACATCGTTCCACCAGGTGAATTTCACCACGGCGGCCGGGCCTGCGGTCCAGGTCCAGCTCGCCCCATGATCGGTGCTGCGGTACGTACCCATGGTACCACCCGCCACGAGCGCACCGGGTACCTCGATGATGTCGGTGAACTCGATGGAGAGACCGGCCACCACGTCCACGGGTACGGGGGTCCAGTCCGTTGCACCGGCGCTGATGCGGAACAGATAGCCGTTTCCACCTCCGCCGCACCATAAGGTGTCGCCGATGGCGCGGAGGAAGTAGACGTTGTTCGCCTGGTCGTCACCAAGTGCTCCAAAGGGTTGCCAGGTGTCGTTCACCAGGCGGAATGTGCCACCGCCCATCGTACCGCAATAGAGCGAACCTTGGAACTCCGCGATGCAGCTGACCTGGCTTGAGCCCAAGCCGACAAGTCCCGGAGATGCTACCCAAGGTGAGCCTGCACCGTTGCACCGGTACATGGCCGCGCCGCCGGTCCCGGCGAAGAGCGAGCCGCCGAAGTGGGCCAGGGCATCGAGGTATAGCAGGTCCTCCGGAATGGCGTTCCAGGCCTCCCACGGTGCTCCGGGTGAGGGCTGGTGATGTAAGGTGCCCACTCCACCAACGAAGAGGCCCGTTCCGTGGGGAAGAAGGCTGGGCACCTCGCTTTCGGGCAAGGCTTCGTCGCGGGTCCATTGGGCGGAGCAGGGCACCGCCATGAGCAGAAGGGGGAGGAGGAGGTATCGCATGTGGAAGGGCTGTGGCGTCAAAGGGACGTTGCGCACGCGGTACGCGCATCAGGCCATGGCATGAACCGGAAAGAAGACGTCATGGACGGGAACGAGGCCTGGCCACTGCCGCCGACGGTGGAAAGGGAGCTGTCGTGATCGTTTTCCGGCCCATGCAGCGTTCCTTCCGGTTCGTGCCATCCGATGGTGTTCCGGGCTGCCTTGGGTTTTCCCTTTGTCCAACGATAGAATGGATGACATGTACAGCGTGAACGACCCAGCATCGTGGTACGGGCCTGTGACAGGGCCACGCACCAAGGAACCCATAGTGATCGAGCATACGGCCGCGGGGCCTGCCCCGGTGCTGGAGGAGGATGGTGCCAAGGCTTGTGCGGATGATGTGATCGGTATGGAGCCGAAGGATTATGATCGTTGTGTGGCCGAATGCGCGGACGACCTTTTCCGGTCCGTCATGAAACAGCTGCGGGACCGCGACGAAGCCAAGGATGTGGTGCAGGAGGCCTACCTACGCTTGTGGATGCGGCTGGACCGGGTGCGTGCACAGCATGCCCGGGGCTACCTCTTCATCACTGCCCATAACCTGGTGGTGGACCGGTCGCGTAAGCGCAAGAACCTGGTTCGGATGGAATCATGGCACGGCCTGTCGCAGGTCACCCATCAGCCGGACCATGGCGTGCGTGAAGCGTTGGACATGGCGTTGGACACGTTGACGCCGATGCAACGAGAGCTGGTGCTACTGCGCGATCACCAGGGCCACAGTTACCAGGAGATGGCCTTGATCACAGGCCTGGACCTCACCCAGGTGAAGGTGTACCTCTACCGCGCCCGCAAGGCGTTGCAGCGGTTCATGGGGCATCCAGCGCTGGTGGCCTGATGGGGGGGGCGGTCTACCGGTCCAGCCACTCCTTGAATTCCGCACTGCGTTCCACGCTCACGATGGTGTCGTCCTCAGTGGGCGGGTTCAACACCAGCTTCACACGGCTCTTGCTGTACGATACCATGCTCCGGATGGCGGGGAAGGATATTACGAACTGGCGGTTGATGCGGAAGAAACGTCGGGGGTCCAGCTCGGCATGGATCCGGTCCATGGTGCCATCCACGATGTAACGGTGATTGTCCGTGCTCACCAGTTTCACGTACCTGCCCTCGCTTTGGAAATAGGCCACCTGGTCTACGGCCACCGAGCGGATCTGTCCACCACTGGCCACCATGAAACGTTCGCGATAGGTGGGCGGCTTCAGGTCCACGAGTTCACGCAGGATCCCGGGGTCGATCCGGAAGCGCCGTTGCATCTTCTGCACCTTGGCCAGGGCCTGTTGTACCGCCGGCAGGGCGATGGGCTTCAGCAGGTAGTCGATGCCGTTGGCTTGAAAGGCTTGGATGGCGTATTGGTCGAACGCCGTGGTGAAGATCACCGGGGCTTCGACCACGGTGCGTTCGAAGATGCGGAAACAGAGGTCGTCTCCCAGGTGGATGTCCATGAAGATCAGGTCCGGGTCGAGGGCCGTGATGCCACGCACGGCATCCTCCACGTTGTCGGCCATGCCCAGCACGCGAAGGCCCGGGTCGGCCTGTTCCAATAGACGTACCAATCCCTGGGCGGCAGGTACTTCGTCTTCTACGATATAGGCGGTCATGGCTGTTCGTTCAGGATCGGTACGGTGGCCAGGTAGGAACGTTCGGTCATCCGGAACTCGGGCTCCTCGGCACCGAGCATGGCGTATCGGCGGCGTATGTTGTCGAGTCCGGTGCCGGTCCCTCGGCTTCCGTCGCCGCGGGGTCGCAGGTCGTTGCGCACCACCAGGCGGGTGCGGTCGCCGGTGATCTGGATGTGCAATGGCCGGTTGGCGCTGATCACGTTGTGCTTGATGGCGTTCTCCAGGAGCATCTGCATGGTGAAGGGCGGAAGGTATCCGTTGGTGGCCTCCTGGGGCAGGTCGATCTCCACCACCAGGCTGTCGCCGAAACGGATGCGCTGCAGGAAGAGGTAGTGCTTGGCCAGCTGGAGCTCCTCCTGCACGGGAACGATGGTGCGTTCGCGGCTCAAGAGCACCTGGCGGTACAGTGCGCTGAAGCTGGCGATGAAATCCCGGGCCTTGGTCGGTTCGGTCTCCACCAAGGTGTACAGTGTGTTCATGGCGTTGAACAGGAAGTGCGGGTCCACCTGGCTCTTCAGGGTCTCGAATCTGGCCATCAGGTTCTCCTGGTGCAACAGTTCGTTCTCTTCCAATAGGCGCTCCTTGTCCTGTTCCAGGGCGAGCGCGGCGCGTTGTTCCGCACGGGCCTGTCGGTGGAAGAGGATGATCAACCCGATGGCGAGCACGGCGATGATGATCAACGCCCCCCACGCGATGCGGGCCCGCTGTGCGCGCAGGACCCCCAGCTCGGCTTCGGCCTTGGACAGCTCCAGTTCCTTTTCCAGACGCGACATGTCCAGTCTGGTCTGGGCTGCCGCGAAGGCCTCGTCGCGTACCACATGGGCCACCGAGTCCTTCACCTCGATCAGCTCCTTCAAGGTGGCCATGGCCAGGTCGGTGGCTCCCGTGGCTTCGTGGATCTCGGCGCGGTCCTCGATCACGGCGATCAGCAGTTCGCCATGGGAAAGCCTTCGTGCGATGGCCTCGGCGCTGTCCAACAGGGTGATGGCCTCGCGGTACCGGCCGCTGCGGATACGTAGGTGGGCGCGGATCTCCTGGGTGGTGCCTTCGAGCAGCGAGTAGCCGACCCGGGGGATGTGGCGCAAGCCTTCCGAGAGGTGCTTTTCGGCCAGGCGTGCGCTATCCAGCTGATCGTACACCACGCCCATATTGTAGTGCAGGTCGGCCAGCATGAAACTGTCGCGCGCGGCTTCGGCGAGGGTCAACGCCCTACCGTACCAATGCAGGGCGCTATCGCTGCGATGCATCATCGAGGCGCGGGCCCCCAGCACCAGTTGGATGCGCGCCGCGTGACTTGTTCGGTACTGTTCGCTGGTTCGGAGCGCATGGCGTAGCTCATGGCCGGCCCGTGCGAAGTCACGGAGGTCGAGGTGCACGGCCGCGATGGAGAGTTGGGCATCCACCATGGCTTCGTGGTCCGCAGCTTGCTCGGCCAGTTTGTACGATCGGATGTACGCTGCCAGGGCTTCGTCGCTACGGCCGAGTTGGCGTAGGGCATGCCCGC
This sequence comes from Flavobacteriales bacterium, assembly GCA_008016945.1. The sequence goes on along the minus strand of SSGN01000144.1, from coordinate 16,939 downwards.
GCAGGGCATGCAGATGGATCATCCACTCGCCGTCGTTGCGGTATCGCTCCAAGGTGAGTAGCGAGTCCGTCCGGTGCAGGGCCACCCCAGGTGGTCCGGAGCGGATCAGATCGGTGGTGGACCGTATCTCCTCGCGCAGTGCCGGGTCCTTCCCTTGGGCATGGCCCACCACGGTCCACAAGGCCATGGCCGACAGGGCCAGCATGCGGAGGAGGTGTTGGGCCACGTGGGTCGTTCGTGCGGACATCCGGGGCCTCAAAGCTGGCGAACACCGCCCACACCGCCAGCCCAGGACGTCATGGACCGGGATTTCCGGTGTATGGACCGGCGTACGTGCGGGCTTTGCCGGATCAACCGCGCATGGCGGCATCCACCATCTGGCTGCTGCCGATGTACAGCGGCGTGCGTTGATGCAGTTCGGTGGGCATCAGGTCGAGGATGCGAGCCGTACCGTCCGTGGCCTTGCCGCCGGCTTGTTCCGCGAGGAAGGCCAGCGGGTTCGCTTCGTAGAGCAGCCGCAATTTCCCCTTCGGGGCCTTGGCCGTACCGGGGTACAGGTACACGCCTCCCTTCAGCAGGTTCCGGTGGAAGTCCGCTACCAAGCTGCCGATGTAGCGTGCGCTCATCTTCTTCTGCTTGCACCCGTCGATGTAGTTGCGCACGCCATCGCTGAACTCGTACCAATTGCCTTCGTTGATCGAGTAGATCTTGCCATCGGCGGGCGAGGTCATGTTCGGGTGGCTCAGGCAGAACGTGCCGATGCTGGGGTCGAGCGTGAAGCCGTTGACCCCGTGTCCGGTGCTGTACACCAGCATGGTGCTGCTGCCGTACACGATGTAGCCTGCCGCCACCTGTGCACGGCCCGGTTGCAGGAAGTCCTCCAGGGTGGCCTTCGGTCCGGTGCTGATCCGCTTGTAGATGCTGAAGATGGTGCCGATGCTCACGTTCACATCGATGTTGCTGCTGCCATCCAGCGGGTCCATCGTCACCACGTACTTGCCGCCGTTGTCGAAGTGAACGATGTCGTCGTTCTCCTCGCTGGCCACGGCGCATACGGCCCCTTGGGTGCGCATCATCCGTAGGAACAGGTCGTTGGCATAAACGTCCAGTTTCTGTTGGGCCTCGCCCTGCACGTTCTCCGTGCCCTGCGCCCCGAGGATCTCCGCCATCAGGCCCGCTTTGTTCACTTCGCGGTTCATGATCTTGCCCGCCAATCGGAACGCGGTGAGCAGCGAGCTCAGGTCGCCCGAGGATCCCGGGAATTCGGCCTGGCGTTCAACGATGAATTCGGAAAGGGTCTTGATGTCGGACATGGCAGGGGCGGCGCGAATGCCTGTTGTAAGGGTCGGTGATACGGCAAAGATCGTGAGATCGTTCCTTTGCGCCATGAACGTCGTGATCCGTCGTGCCGAGGCCCGTGATGTGCCCCTTATGTATGAGCTGGTGAAGGAGTTGGCGTTGTTCGAACGGGCGCCGAACGAGGTCACGGTGACCTTGGAGCACATGCACGAGGCCGGCTTCGGACCGGATCCCGTCTGGGTGGCCTGGGTTGCCGAAGTGGAGGGGAAGGTCCAAGGCATGGCGCTGTGCTATGTACGGTATTCCACCTGGAAGGGCCGGAGGCTCTACCTGGAGGACATCGTTGTCTCCGAGGGCCAGCGGGGAAGGCGGATCGGCGAGCGGCTCTTCATGGCGTGCGTGGAACATGCCGTGGCGATGGGGCATAGCGGCATGCAGTGGCAGGTGCTTGATTGGAACACCGAGGCGGTCCGGTTCTATGATCGTTTCGGAACGCGGTATGATGATCAGTGGCGCAACGGGTCGTTGGAGCACCACGACCTCCGGGCCTTGCTTGACCGGAAGTGATCGACATCGGGCGGAACCGCTATTTTCGGCGGAAACCATCCCGATGAGAACCGCCACCTGCATTGCTCTGTTATGCGCACCGTTGGTCGCCCTGCCCCAATTCCTTGATCCCGGGTTCGGGGAGAACGGGGTCGTACACCTCGATGTGGATGGTTCATTCGAACAGTTCTTCGAGGTGGTCGCGCAGGCCGATGGCGGCATAGTGGCTGTCGGACATGCCAACGTGGATTCCGACCTCAAAGGATTGATCGCCCGGTACACGAGCCAAGGTGAACTGGATACGGAGTTCATGGGTACGGGCTATCATGTCTTCGATGTGGGCGGTGCCGATACCGAATTGACCGGGGTGGCCCTGTTCCCCGATGGACGGATCGTGTGCTCGGGCAGTGTCGGCTCCGGGAGTTCGCGGCGCCCAGCGGCCTTCCTGTTCTCACCAAATGGTCAGCCGGATCCGGATTTCGGCTCCGCCGGGGCGAGCGTTTTCCCGGGAACGACCAGCGGTTTCGGTGAGGATGTCGCCGTGACCGTCGATGGGAAGGTGGTGGTCGTTGGTGGCCTGGGTGGCAACATCTTCGCGGCGCGCTATTGGGATACAGGGCTGCTCGACGAGACCTTCAACGGTGATGGGTGGATGGACTTGGATCTTGGCGGTTCCGAGCGGGCGTATAGCGTGGGGGCGCAAGGTGATGCCATGGTGGTCGCATGCTATGGCGATCCCGCAGGCGGCCCCGTGGGCACCGTGTGGGCCAAACGGATCACCGAGGACGGCGAATGGGATGCCACCTTCGGCGACGAAGGCTCGGTGATGCACGGAGTGACACAAGGCGGCAAGGCATTCGATGTGTTCACACGGGGCGATGGAGCCATCTTACTGAGCGGTCTGGCCACCACCATGGGCATGTACAGCGAAGCGGTGAACTTCATGCTCGATGCGGATGGTCACGGTGACGGTGCCATCGTGACCGAAACGGCCCCTGATGAGGAGGGTCGACCTACGAAAGCCTATGCGGGATGGCTCATGAACGATGGCAGAGCCATCGTGGCCGCCACCGAAGGGGAGGATGTCCTGCTCATCGGTCTATCCGCTTCGGGTGCCTTGGATCCGGGCTTCGGAGATCAAGGCCTGATGCGCGCACCTGGTTTGGCGCTCGAAGATGGCAGCAATGAGGATGCCGCGGGGTTGTGGGTGGAGCCCAATGGCCGAGCCTTGTACTGTGGACGATCACGGGATGGCGGCGATGCGTTCGTCGCGGCGTTCATGACCGGTGCCACGGGCTTGGTCGAAGGCCCCGTGGACCACCTGAAGCTCCATCCGAACCCGGCCACGGACCAAATGGTACTGCCGTGGTCGGAGGCGGGAGCCTGGCGTGTGCATGATGCGTTGGGTCGCGCTGTGTTACAAGGTGTGCAGCCGGTTTCAGGGCCGTTGATCCTGTCGGTCGCGGACCTTCCGCCGGGCACGTACCGGTTCGTACAGCACGGCGCATCCCGTTCCGCAGGTGCATCGTTCGTGGTGCAGCGCTGAGGCCTGTTCCGGCATCGGGATGCGCCTGGCCCGCCATTCCATTGTCCGAATGGAGAGCCTGCTGTACGAGCATGTGATCGCTCTTCCGCATCTTCGCGCCGTAAATAAGTTCGGGGGGGGATGAAGGTTTTCAAATTCGCGGGGGCCAGCGTGAAGGATGCCGCTGGGGTGCGCAACGTCGCAGCGGTGCTCAGTCACTTTCCCAAGGATGATCTATTGATCGTGGTGAGCGCCATGGGCAAGACCACCAACGCCTTGGAAGAGGTGGTGTGGGCCTATGCCGAGGGGCACGATGCCGGGTCGAAAGTGGCGGCACTGGAACAGCAGCACCGGGCGGTGTTGAACGAGGTGGCCCCCGCGGATGCCGCGGCGCTTGCGGCGCTGGATGAGCAGTTCAGCGCGTTACGCCTTCAATTGGCTGAGCCGGTCGTCTTGGACGTGGACCACTACTACGACCGGTTCGTGGCCTTCGGCGAGTTGTGGAGCACGACCATCGTCAGCGCTCACCTCAACGCGGTGGGTGTCGCGAACGAATGGGTCGATGCACGACGCATCATCATCACCGATGATCGGCATCGGGCCGCGAACGTGAAATGGGACCTCCTGCAGGAGCAGGTCCGGGAGCGGATGCCGACTTTCGACCGAGCACCCGCACGGATGGTGACCCAAGGGTTCATCGGCAGTACGGAGAACGGGCAGACCACCACGCTCGGCCGCGAGGGATCGGATTTCAGTGCGGCCATCTTCGCTTACGCGCTGGATGCCGAGAGCGTCACCATCTGGAAGGACGTGCCGGGCATGTTCAACGCGGACCCGAAACGGTTCGCCAACACACGGCTCCTGGAGCACATCAGCTACAAGGAGGCGATCGAGCTCAGCTACTTCGGCGCCAGTGTGATCCATCCGCGCACGCTGCAGCCCCTGCAGCGCAAGGGGATCCCGTTGTATGTGCGCTCCTTCATGGACCTGGCGGCGCCGGGCAGCACCATCAGCGAAGCCACGGATCACGATACGCTCATCCCATCGTTCATCGTCAAGCCGCAGCAGCTGCTCATCAGTATCACGCCGCGCGACCTCAGTTTCATCGTGGAGGAGAACCTCGGCGATATCTTCCTGCTGTTCGCCAAGCGCAATGTGCGCATCGATCTGATGCAGAACAGCGCGGTGGCCTTCACCGTGGCGGTGGAGGATACCGCCCGTTCCCGACAGCTCATCGAAGAGCTCCGCACACGGTACGAGGTGTTGTACAACGAAGGGTGCGAACTGCTCACGGTGCGCCATTTCGACGAGGCCACCCTGACGGAACTCACCGCAGGCAAGCACATCCTCATCGAACAGCGGAGCCGCGTCACGGCACGGTACGTGACCAAGGCGCAGTGAGGCGGGCGTAGCTTCGCGGTATGTTCACCATTCCCTTGTTCGGTCGTTCCTCGGCCCTGGCCGTGTTCCTGGTGGCCATGGTGTCCTTGGTCCAGGGTCAGACACCACCACCGGAAGGTCCCGAGGCGGTGAAGGCGACCATGGCCCGGCATGCGGTTGCGATCGCCGAGGCGGATCGGAACAACGATGTGCAGCAAGCCATCAGCTTGCGCTTGGCGCTTGCCGCCATGAGCAAACCCAAGGATGCGTTGGCGCTCTACACGCGTGCGGTGGCCATCGCCGACAGTGCGCACCTGGACGCGGAGGCGATCGCAACGCGGCAGGCCCTCGCGCGCACCCTCGCTGGTCGCGGCCAGATGAAGCAGGCGTACCAGGAGGCCATCCGCGCGGCGGAGCACGCTGCGGGGTGGGCCACGGATCGCCTGGCAGCGGCCGAGGCGAAGCGCGATTCGTTGCTGCGGGCCATGGCCATTGACCGCGACAGCCTTTTGGCCGGTGCCGAGGCGGGCCGCCGTGCTGCGGAGGTCAGGGTCAACGAAGCGAACGATGCCGCGCGGTCCTGGATGTGGGTCGCCGCAGGTGTGGGCCTCTTAGCCTTGGCGATCATCGGGTTCGTGTTGGCCAGGTATGGGCGGATCATCCGGCGTCTGCGCACCGAGGTCGTGGAGCTGAGGTCCGACCTGCGGTCGATGGAGGAACGGCCGCGCAACCGGCTGCGAGGACCGGCGGTGGATGCCGCCCCATCCGTTCCAGAATCGGCCGGGGCGGAGCGGTCATCCACGCCGCAGAATGCGCCATTGGTGATCGATCCCATGGTGCGTGCCATGTTCCAGAAGCAAGCGCCAATGCGGCTGATCACCTTGCGCGAGGCACGTGAACAGGGCGATCAGGAGAAGGTGCAGCGTGTGGTGCACACGTTGAAGCCGCAGCTGTTGGTCTTCGATGACTCGTTGGCGCCGCTGTGCATGCGGATCATCCGGGAGAACGCCTGGAGCGAACCGCAACAGTGGAATGCCGACCTCGATCAGGTGGAGGCGGCGGTGGATCGGATCCTGCGCGGAGCGGTCACTCCCGGTTCTCCATCACCTTGATCACCCGGTCGGGGTAGTCGCTGATGATGCCATCCACACCCAGATCGAGCATGCGGCGGATATCGGCGGGTTCGTTCACCGTCCATACCACCAGTTCCATTTCCTTGGCGCGCACGGCGTTCAACAAGGCTTCGTTGGCCATGCTGAAGTGCGGACTGTAGATGGCCGGGGTGAAGGTGAGCGAAGCGAGGTGTTCGTCCAGCGTGCCTTCGTTCTCCACCAGGAGCGCCAGAGGGATCTCGGGCCGTTCCGTATGGATCACTTCAAGAACGGCGGTGTCGAAGGACTGCAGAAGGCAACGGTCCGCCATGCCCAACGAATCGATGGCGTGGATCATCATCAACGCAAGCGCACGAGGTTCGGGTTGGAAGGTGCCGTACAGGGCCGGGTCGCTTTTGATCTCGATGTTGAACGAAGGCGGCGGAACGCCGCTGAACAGCGCATGTTCATCCACGGCCTCGAGCACTTCCGCCAAGGTGGGTTTGTAGGCTACGCGTTGATCCTTATCGGGATGCTCCACATCTTCGAGCGAACCACAATCGAAGCGGCTGATCTCCAAGGCCGTCATGCGATACAGGTTGTAGTTGCGCTCGTTCTCCGGGGTGATGGGCTCTCCGTCAGGGGTCAGGCACAGGTCGTGTCGCATCCACGGTTCGTGCGATACGATCACTTGCCCATCACCGCTCATCACCACGTCCATTTCCAGGAAGTCGCACCCCAATTCGGTGGCCTTGAGGAATGCCGGCAGACTGTTCTCTGGTCGGAGCCCTCTGCAGCCGCGGTGGCCGTGGATGTCGGGGTGCAGGTTCTTCTGGGGCATGCAGGCGGTGAGTGTCAGGGCGCAGGCGAACGCGAGTTGTTCAGGTCGTGCCATTCGGGAAGTGTTGAAGGATCTTGGTGGCCAGTACATCGGCCATCTTGAACTTGCCTTCGTGGGTGACACCGGCGATATGTGGCGTCAGGATCACACGGTCGTGCCGGAGCAGTCGGTCGTAGGTAGGTCGGTCCGGGCCGGGGGCCAGGCCATCCAGCTCAGGGCGTTCGTACTCCAGCACATCCAGCCCTGCGCCGATCACACGTCCGCTGTCCAGCGCGTCCAGCAACGCCGTCGTATGCACCACTCCGCCGCGCGAGGTGTTCAGGAACCACACCGGCCGCTTCAGCCGATCGAAGAAGGCGGAGTTCGCGTAGTGTGCCGTTCCTGGGTTCAGGGGCAGGTGAAGGCTGATGACATCGCTCTCCGCCAGGGTCCGGTCCAAGGATGATTCTTCCACACCCGTGGTGCTGAACCCGGATCGGTACTTGTCGTGGCCCAGGATGCGTACGCCGAATCCGCGCAGCTTCTCCGCGAAGGCACTGCCCATGTTCCCGTATCCGATGATGCCCACGGTCTTGCCATGAAGGTCGGTCCCGCGCATCGCTTCGCGTGGCCATTCTCCATTATGCACCGCACGGTTCGCGGGCACCAGGTGCTTCATCAAGGCCAGCAGCAGCAGCACACAGGTCTCGCCCACGCCGTCGCGGTTGCCTTCGGGCGAGTTCAACACAAGGATCCCTTTGCTTGCGCAGTGGGCCACATCGATGTTCTCCAATCCGGCACCCACGCGTGCGATGAAGCGCAGCCGCGCGGATCGGTCGATCGCTGCGGCGTCGATGCGCCTGCTGCGCACCACCAGGCCTTCCGTGGCGGCGAGTTCCTGCTTCCGCTCGCTGTCGGGCAGGGCATGGAGCGGGGTGCAGGTATGGCCCGCCGCCTCCAGGCGTTGCTCGATGATCGGATGTACGGGGTCCAGGATGCCGATCCGCATGGTCACGAGAGCATGCCATACATCAGGTGGCCCACGCTGAAGTAGGTGAGCAGCCCGAAGATGTCGTTCAACGTGGTGACGAACGGTCCTGTCGCGAGCGCGGGGTCCACTTTCAGACGGTCCATCAGCAAGGGGATCACCGTGCCGAACATGGCGGCGGTGAGGATCACGGTGAACAGGGCGATGCTCACGGTGTAGGTGAGGGCTTGCGACTGCTCCAGCGCGAAGTTGATGGCGAAGATGACGGCACCGCACACCAGGGCGGTGAGCAAGGCCACGCGCAATTCCTTCCACATGCGCGATACCAGGCGCACGTTGGCCATACTGCCGGAGGCGAGGCCCTGCACCACGATGGCGCTCGATTGCACCCCCACGTTGCCGGCCGTGGCCGCGATCAGCGGCATGAAGAAGGCCATGGAAGGGTCGATGCGGAGTTGCCCTTCGTACTGTGCGATGATGCGCGAGGAGATGATGCCGCCCGCCAGGCCGATCAACAGCCAGGGCAACCGGGCGCGCACCTGAACGATGGGGCTGTCGGTGGCATCCACGTCCTCGCTGATACCGCTGGCGAGCTGGTAGTCCTCGGTGGCCTCCTCGGTCATCACGTCCATCACATCGTCGAAGGTGATGCGGCCGATCAGGTGTTCCATGTCGTCCACCACCGGCAGTGCCACCACGTCGTACTTCTTCATCAGCTTCACCACATCATCCACGTCATCGGTGGCCTTCACGCGAACGATGTCGGTGTTGCAGATGTGTTTGATGAGGGTGCGCGTACTTTCCGCGGAGAAGAACAGGTCCTTCAGGGGAAGGATGCCCTGCAGTCGGCCGTCCTTGTCCACCACGTAGATGGTCGAGGCATGGTCGACGCCCTCGGCCTGCCGCCGCATCTCCACGATAGCACGTGCCACGCTAAGGTCGGCACGCACTTGGATCAGCTCCTTCGCCATCAGCGCTCCCGCCGTGCCTTCGGGGTAGGCCAGCAGCTCCTGGATGTCCTCGCGGTGTTCGTGGTCGTCCAGCAGGGCGATCACCTCGCGCTGCTTGTCCTCGGGCAGCTCGGCCATCACGTCCGCCGCGTCGTCCGTGTCGATGTGTTCGAGCACGTCCTCGGCGATCTCGCGGCTGGTGAGGGAGTTGAGCAGGTCCTCCCGCAGGCCTTCACGGAGTTCCAGCACCACCTCGGCGGCCACTTCACTATCGAGCAGGCGGTACACGTACACGGCCTCATCCAGCACCAGTTGGTCGAGGATGGCGCCTATGTCGGCCGGATGCAGGTCGGCCAGGAGCGCTTGGATCACCGAGTCGCGGCCCTGTGCCACATCGGCACGAAGGGATTCCAACTGGGGCCGGGTGAGTTCGAAGGACATGGCGCTACCGGGCTTGTGTGAAGCGGAATGGCCGCTTCCGAAGGCGGTCGCGAAGCTACGAAGATGCGCGGGGGCTTGGCCAGGTCACCGAGGTGCCTCACATGCCAACGTCAGGGCGATGAAGTCTTGAACGGACAGCTGTTCCGCGCGTTTTCCGGCGAAGGCCTGGGGCACCCCTGCGGGCAGGGCCGGGAAGCCCTTCAGTGCATTGCTCAACGTCTTGCGCCGTTGGTTGAAGGCGGCCTTCACCACCCGCACGAAGAGGGCCTCGTCGCAGGGCATGGCCTTGACCTCGTTACGTTTCATGCGCATCACGGCGCTGCGCACCTCGGGCGGTGGAATGAAGGCCTCGCGTTCCACAACGAAGAGCATCTCCATGTCGTACCACACCTGGGCCAGCACGCTGGTGATCCCGTAGGTGCGGCTTCCGGGTCCGGTGCAGATCCGGTCGGCCACTTCCTTCTGGAACATGCCCACCATCTCGGGGAAACGATCGCGGTGTTCGAGGATCTTGAACACGATCTGCGTGCTGATGTTGTACGGGAAGTTGCCGATCACGGCGATGGGGCTGGTGGTCACGGAGTCCGGATCCATGCGCAGGAAATCACTTTCGCGCACCTCCACCTCGGGGTAGGTGTGCTCCAGGAATTCCACGGATTCGCGGTCCACTTCGTAACACACGAGCTTGGTGTCGGGCCGGTGTACGAGGTGCTTGGTCAGGGCGCCGGTGCCGGGCCCCACTTCGATCACATGGCGGTAGCCACCGTGTCCCGTCAGGCTCTCGGCGATGCGCCGTGCGATGTCATCCTCCTTGAGGAAGTGCTGGCCCAGGTGCTTTTTCGCGCGGACGTGCATCAACTGGTATGGACCAATTCCAACAATGTTCGGAACGCGGCGAACTTGCCACCAAAGTGCTTCTGCGACTCGGCTTGTAGCCGTGGTGCATGTTCGTCGCGGTAGCGTTCGTAGGTGGCCATGTCCGCGCAGGTGTATTGCACCGCATAGGTGATGCCTCCTTCGTCATCGGCCAGCACCCGGAAGATGCGGCTGTCCAGGAAGAGGCCAGTGGCCATCACATCGGGGATGTGCGTCACCTTCATCCAGTGGAGCCATGCCAGATGCACATCGGTATCCACATTAAGGGTGACGTTGTAGATGATCATGGGTGCTGCGTGGGGGCCGTTGGTTCTGGCGGTCCTTCGAGGTTGTCGCCGCGGAGCTTGCGGAAGCGTTCGCGCGCTTCGGGAACGAAGATGCTGCCCGTTTGTTCGAAGAGCAGCCGTTGGTAGTAGCCCTTCGCCTTCTCGGGGTCCTTCAAGCGGTCTTCGTAGAGTTTCCCCAGGTCGAGCAGGGCGTTGTCCACGAGGATGTCCAGTGGGAACAGTTCCAGCAGCTTCTCCAGATGCGCGGCGGCCTCGGTGTAGCGATGCCGGGCGTAGGCGATACGGTACCGTTCGTAGAGGATGTCATCGCCCAGGGAGTGGCCCGGGTAGGCTTCTGCGAGGGAGTCGAGCACGGCCAGTGATTCGTCGTAGCGGTGCTGGTAGCGCAGCAGTTCGGCGCGGGCGAAGTACGAGAGGGGTACGCTGTTGCTGTCCAGCCCGAGGTTGTCGGTGATGCGCAACGAGAGTTCCATGGCATCGTTGGCGATCAACTTGCTGGTGCTCGCCTTCAACACTTGCAGTTGGGCCTGTGCCCAGAGGAAATCACCGGCATAGAACGACACTTTCGCGTTGCGCAATCGCGCCTCGTGGCCCAGCATGTCGTGCTTGTGATCGAGGTCCACCTGCGAGTACAGCAGCGAGGCTTCCCAGATATTGCCGGTCAGTACATGCACATCGCCGAGGTCGAGCTTCAGCTGGGCCCTGGTCTTGGGGTCGATGGTGGGCAGGTTGATGCCTTCATTCAGCAGGGCCGTTGCCCCTTCATGGTCGTTGAGGTAGTAGGCTTTCAGGTGCGCACGGTCGCGGAGCAGGTCGATGGTCTGTTTGCCCAGGCCGAGTTCACCGATGGTGTTGGCCGCGCGTTGGTCCAGGTCGATCAGGTCGGCGGTGGCGGGCTCGGGCTGGTTGGTCAGCTGGTCGTACCGGGTCTTCACCGCGCCGATCCGTGCCTGTACGTAGTTGGCATCGTTGCGGGCCAGGCTCAGTACATGGTCGTAGCACTTGTATGCGGTGCCATGATCGCCGTTGGCCAGGGCTATCTGGGCCAGGTCCATCAGGCGTGCGCCACCTTCATCGAAGCGCTTGTCCATGGCTTTGCTCTGGACGAGTGCGGAGTTCATGTCCTTCTGCTGGATGTACATCCAGATCAGCAGGTCCGGGAAGATGGCGCGTTGTGGATCCTTCTGGATCCGACGCAACAGCTCGGTACGCAACACCTCGGACCGGTTGTCGGCCACGCTGAAGTCGATGGACCGAGACAGGGCGTTCTGCACCGCTTGGATGTAGCCCTCGTTCACGGCGAGCAGGTCCATGTAGGCGCTCACCATCTTCGGTGTATCGCCCTTGGCACCGTATAGGCCGGCCATTTCGTAGGCGAACGACTGCCCCTGGGGCAACGACCTCGATCCTCGCTCGTAGGCCTCCAGGGCACGATCCAGTTCATTCGCCTGCTGGAAGGCGTTGGCCACCGCGCGGATGCTGCTCTGGTCCGTTCCCATCTGTTTCAATGCCCGGTCGTATTCCTTGTTGGCCTTGTCCAGGGCACCGGCGGCTTTATGGATCCCCCCGAGCTCGATCATGTGCCGGGGATCATTGTTCGAGCGGCGCAGCTGGTCCTTCACCAGTTTCTCCGCGGCCTCCAGGTCGTTCAGCGCTAAGTAGCTTTTCAGCAGTTGCTCGTAGTAGTACGCACTGGGCTGCTTGCGATACAGCTTCTCGTAGTACAGCACGGCCTTCGCATGGTCGCCCTGTTGGAAGTATTGGGCGGCGAGCTGTTCATCGGTGCCCGGCTGAGCGCGCAGCAGGGCCGGGGCGGTCACCAGCAGCAGCAGCAGGATCAGGAGCCGGGTGTTCATCGGTGCGGATGGTGTGGGGTGAGCGTATCGGCGAGGAGGCTGTCCACCATGGCTTGTTGTTCCAGTGCACGCTGTGTGGCCTGGTGGTTCGTGATCACCTGCAACACCCCCTGTTCGACCGTTTCCGAGGCCGCCGTTTCGCTCGCGATCGCCGTGGCGGCATCTTCCGCGGACAGGGCACCCGAGCTGACATCGTTCCGTAGCCGTGCCAGCCGTGCCCCCGCTTCGTGCACGGCTTGTACCACCATGCGGTGGTCCGTGGCGCGTTGGCCCGTTTCACGCAGCGCGATGAACTGGTTGCCCAGTACGGTCGCGGTGTTCTTGTCCAGCGTATCATCAAAACGCTGGAGGAACCGGGCGCGCGTGCCTTGCAGGATGGAATCCGCTGTGGCGTAGTGCTGGGTGTCCAGCTCATGGAGCGTGAGTCGAGCGGCTTCCATGGTCGTGATCAGGCTGTCCACGGTTGCAAGTTGGCGTGGATCGGCGGCACGTCGGCAGGAAACGAGCAGGGCGTTCCCGATGACCGTCAACAACCCTGCCAACAGCATGCCACGGTGTGTTGTGCCGCAGCCGAAGGATCGCAGGAGGCCGCTCGTCGCGACAGCAGAACGCAAGGTCATCCCCGAGCCCTCACCGGCCCGTGCCGTCGCCTTGGTCCGCTTCGCTGCCATGATGCATCCCGGCTACTTCCGGATCATGTCGAAGCCCGTATAGGGTCGCAAGGCATCGGGTATCCGAATGCCGTCGGGCGTTTGGTTGTTCTCCAAGAGGGCCGCCACGATCCGGGCGAGGGCGATGGCGCTGCCGTTGAGGGTATGGGCGAGCTTGGGCTTCTTGTCCTCGCCGCGGTACCGCAGTTTCAACCGATTGCTCTGGTAGGTCTCGAAGTTGCTGATCGAGCTCACCTCCAGCCAGCGTTGTTGCGCCGCACTGTACACTTCCATGTCGTAGGTCATCGCGCTGGCGAAGCCCATATCGCCGCCGCACAGCAGCAGTTGCCGGAAGGGCAGTTCCAAGGCGCGCAGCAGGCCCTTCACATGCTCCACCATCTCCTCCAGCACCGCGTAGCTGTTCTCGGGTTTCTCGATGCGCACGATCTCCACCTTGTCGAACTGGTGTACCCGGTTCAATCCACGGACATGGGCGCCGTAGCTTCCCGCCTCACGCCGGAAGCAGGGGGTGTAGCCCACCATGCGGATCGGCAATTCGGCGGCATCGAGGATCATGTCGCGGTACAGGTTGGTGATGGGCACTTCCGCGGTGGGGATCAGGTACAGGCCATCCGCGGTGGCGTGGTACATCTGGCCTTCCTTGTCGGGGAGCTGGCCGGTGGCGAAGGCGCTGTCGGCGTTCACCATCAGGGGGGGTATGATCTCGCGGTAGCCGGCCTCGGTGGCCTTGTCGAGGAAGAAGGTGATCAACGCACGTTGCAGCTTGGCACCCGGGCCGGTGTACACGGGGAACCCGGCACCGGTGAGTTTCACGCCGAGGTCGAGGCTGAAGAGGCCGTACTCCTCGGCCAGCTCCCAGTGGGGTTTGGCCCCGGCATGCAACGCGGGTACGGCGCCCTCTTCCATCACCACGGTGTTCTCTTCGGGTGTGCGGCCGGTGGGCACCTTGGCGCTGGGCGCATTGGGAATGGTGCAGAGGTGATCGTGCAGGGCCTTCTCGGCGGCGTCCAGCTTCTCCTTCAGCGCCGCGGTGGTTGCTTTCAGCTCGGTGGTGCGTGCGCGCGCGGCCTCCGCATCTGCTTTGTTGCCGCTCTTCATCAGCTCGCCGATGGTGCGGCTCAAGCCGTTCATCTCCGCTAAGCGGCTGTCCAATTCGGTCTGGGTGTTGCGGCGCAGGTCATCCAGTTCACGGGCGGTATCGAGCAGGGCTTTGGCATCGAGGTTCCGTTTGGTGAGGCGTTGTTCGGCCTCTTCACGATGCTCGCGCAGGAAAATCAACTCCAACATATCCGGGATGGGTGTCTATGGGTAGGTAAAGGTAGAGGCCTTCGCCAAGGCGTCGGCGTAAGAAGGGTACAGAGGGCTATCGACCAAAGAAAAGGCCTCCTCGACGTGTCGAGAAGGCCTTTCAACTTGGCTGAACCGGCTTAGTTCTTCGACTCGGCGGGGAGCACGCTCACCACGCTACGGTCGCCACGCTTCTTCTGGAAGGTGACGATGCCGTCGGCGGTGGCGAACAGGGTGTGGTCCACACCGATGCCCACGTTCTTGCCGGGGTGGTGCTTGGTGCCACGCTGACGCACGATGATGTTGCCTGCGATGGCGGTCTGACCACCGAACAATTTGATGCCGAGCCGTTTCGAGTGCGACTCGCGACCGTTCTGGGTACTGCCTTCACCTTTCTTGTGTGCCATGGCTTATGGGGTCTTGTCATTCCGGGCTATCCCGGTGATGCGTTGAGGTCTGGATTACTTCTTGTCGTCTTTTTTCGGCGCGGCCTTCTTGGCGGCGGCCTTCTTCGGCGCTGCTTTCTTCGCTGGCGCGGCCTTCTTGGCGGCTTTGGCGGGGGCGGCGTCCTTCTTGGCGGCCACTTTCTTGGCTTTCGGCTCGGCGACCTTCACGGCTTTCGGGGCCGGTGCGGTGCTCTTGCTGGCGTCGAACTTCTCGCCTTTACCCAGGATGGCCTCGATCCACAGCTCGGTGAGGTACTGGCGGTGGCCGTTCATCTTCTGGTAGCCCTTGCGGCGCTTCTTCTTGAAGACGAGCTCCTTGTCACCCTTGCCATGGCTCAACACCTTGGCGCTGATGCGGAAACCATCCACCTTGGGGGTGCCCACGTTCACGGTCTTGCCATCGCTCACGAGCAGGACATTGTCCAGTTCAACGTGCTTGCCCTCCTCGGCTTCGAGGCGGTGGACTTTCAGCTTCTGGCCCTTGCTCACTTTGAACTGCTGGCCGGCGATATCTACGATGGCGTACATGGTCTTCCTCGGAAAATGGGCTGCAAAGGTAATGGATCGGGTGGAACTGACAAACTGGGGTTGAAAAGATGGAAAATGCTGGGGGAGGGGGAGTTATACCATTTGGACATTCAATAACGACCGAAGATGCGCGGCTATTTTTTTCACAGGCCGATCCGGGAGGCCCGTTGCATAGCGGGGCCTATGGAACGGGTCTCGCGGAGAAGGCATGGGGAAAAAGAGCAAGCAGATCGGATGGTATTGGATGTCCAAATGGTATTAGGCTGGGGCGGCCTTCGGCGCTTGGGGGAGAGTGGCGAGTCTTCTTGGGGGTAGCTCCCGGATGGGTGAGTGGTCTCCTTGGGATGGGGGGCTTGACGGAGGAGGCAGGTTCAACTGGGGATGAAGGGGCTGGTGATCGCGGCTCACAGGAGCAGGACGGCCATGCCACCGGGGACTTTGCTCCACTTGCCGGATGAGTTGTTGATGTAGGTGCGCAGAAGGCGGCCCACTTCGTCCTGAAGGGAGAGCATGCGATCGACCTGCTCGGTGGCGAAATAGCTGCGGCGCTTCGCATGGTGGAGCATGGAGCAGACCTCGTTGCACGATCCCTTGGCGATCCAGAGGTGGTGCACTTGGTGCCTGACGGAAGGCATCTCGTGACCTTCGGCGATGTTGTTGCAGATGGAGAGGCTCGCACGGAACAGTTGGTCTTTGAAGCTGAAGTTGCGGTCGCCCTCCAGTGCGATGTCCACGGCGACGTTCAGGTCCATGGCCTTCTACCAGGCGATGGAGTCTTGGAAGCTCTTCATTTTGTCGGGGTATGGAGTGATGCGTATGGAGAACGCGGGTGGCGAGTAGGTGGGTGGCGCGTCATCGACGCGCCACCCACCTACTCGCCACCCGCTAAATTGCTGCTCGCTACTCCGAAGCCGCTTGCGGCGACCTACACAGCTTGAACGCCTTCTTCACCACGTCCACGGCGTTGAGCTCCTCCCAGGGGAACAGCTTCACCTTCACGGTGGTCTTCTTTCCGGCGTTGTTGAAGGTCTTGGTCACCACCTTGCTGTCGCGTCCCATGTGTCCGTAGGCCGCGGTCTCGCTGTAGATGGGGGTGCGCAGGGCGAAACGCTGCTCGATGAAGTACGGGCGCATGTCGAATTCCTTCAGGCTGCCGAGGGTCTTGGCGATCTGGCCGTCGGTGAGCTTCACCTTGCTGGTGCCGTAGGTGTTCACGTAGAAGCCCACGGGTTTGGCCACGCCGATGGCGTATGCCACCTGTACGAGCACTTCATCGCAAACGCCGGCGGCCACCAGGTGTTTGGCGGCGTGGCGTGCGGCGTAGGCGGCGCTGCGGTCCACTTTGCTGGGGTCCTTCCCGCTGAAGGCACCACCGCCGTGCGCGCCCTTGCCGCCGTACGTGTCCACGATGATCTTGCGACCGGTGAGGCCGGTATCGCCATGGGGGCCACCGATCACGAACTTGCCGGTGGGGTTGATGTGGTAGGCGATGTCCTTGCCGAAGAGGGCCTGTACCCGCTTGGGCAATTGCTTCATCACCCGGGGAATGAGGATCTCGATGACATCCTTTTTGATGCGCGCCAGCATCTTCGCCTCCTTATCGAAGTCGTCGTGCTGGGTGCTCACCACGATGGCGTCGATACGCTTGGGTGTGTGGTCATCGTTGTATTCGATGGTCACCTGGCTCTTGGCGTCAGGGCGCAGGTAAGGCATCTTACTGTTCTTCTCGCGGCGGATGACGGCCAGCTCGCGCAACAGCATGTGGCTGATCTCCAAGGCCAGCGGCATGAAGTTGTCCGTATCGCGGCAGGCATAGCCGAACATCAGGCCCTGGTCACCGGCCCCCTGTTCCTCGGGCTTCTTGCGCTCCACGCCTTGGTTGATGTCGGGGCTCTGCTCGTGGATGGCGCTGAGCACGCCGCAGCTGTGCGCCTCGAACATGTACGCG
>SSGN01000184.1 GCA_008016945.1 Flavobacteriales bacterium | reverse complement strand
CCGCGGCCTTCTTCGCCGGAGCCGCGGCCTTCTTCGCCGGAGCCGCGGCCTTCTTCGCCGGAGCGGCGGCCTTCTTCGCAGTTGCCATGATTTTCTCCTTGATCAAGTTGGACTATCAACAGAGGGAAACACTTCGTGCCTGTTGTGACGCACGAAGCGATTCATGACCCTGGACAGACGACTCCAACGCCATGAACTCGGGATCACAGCCGGGGCAACGCGCCGGGGCGATGCCAAGAGTTGCTGTGGAAGGCGGTCGTTCATTCGAATGATCAATCCCAGGAGAGTGCTCCGCCGGATTGGTACTCAATGACGCGGGTTTCGAAGAAGTTGCGTTCCTTCTTGAGATCAATCATCTCGCTCATCCAGGGGAACGGGTTCTCTTCATTCGGGTAAAGGGGCTCAAGGCCGATCTGCGTGGCTCGGCGATTGGCGATATAGCGAAGGTAGCCCTTGAACATGGAGGCGTTCAAGCCCAGGACGCCACGTGGCATCGTGTCCTCCGCGTAGCGGTACTCCAGCTCGACGGCCTTGACGAACAGGGCTCGTATCTCCGCCTTGAACTCGACAGTCCAGAGGTGGGGGTTTTCCAGCTTGATCTGGTTGATCAGGTCGATGCCGAAGTTGCAGTGCATCGATTCGTCACGCCGGATGTACTGGTATTGTTCGGCGGCACCGGTCATCTTGTTCTGTCGCCCCAGCGCCAGAATCTGGGTGAAACCGACATAGAAGAATAGCCCCTCCATCAGGCACGCGAACACAATGATGGACTTCAGCAGCGTCTGGTCCGCCTCGGGCGTTCCCGTGCGGAAATTCGGGTCCATGATCGCGTCAATGAACGGGATAAGAAATTCGTCCTTGTCCCGGATGGATGCGACCTCATGGTAGGCGTTGAAGATCTCGCCCTCATCAAGACCCAGACTCTCCACGATGTACTGGTAGGCATGCGTGTGGATGGCCTCTTCGAACGCCTGCCGAAGCAAGAACTGCCGACATTCCGGTGCGGTAATGTGCCGGTATGTTCCCAATGTAATGTTGTTCGCCGCCAGAGAATCGGCAGTCACGAAGAAGCCAAGATTGCGCTTGATGAGGCGCCGCTCATCGTCGGAGAGGCCGTTGGGGCTCTTCCAGAGCGCGATGTCGCGATTCATGTTGACTTCCTGCGGCATCCAATGATTTGCGCAGGTGGCGAGGTATTTCTCCCAAGCCCATTTGTACTTGAACGGTACCAGTTGGTTGACGTCGGTCTGGCCGTTGATGATTCGCTTGTCGGATGCGTTCACACGTCGGTGTGACGCCGCAGGGGCCGCCTTCGCGGGAGTGCTGATGTTCGAAGGGGTTTGATAGGCGGACGGCACCGCAAGACTGTTTGGCGCAACGGTCGCAAGACCGCCCCGTTCGACAGGTTGCAAGGCCGGCAGTGCAGAAGGTGTGACGGTGTCGTCCCAGGACAGCATGGTGGTTTCCAGTGCTCGTATTATGGTAGCAAAGAGGGTTGAAGGAAAAGGGCTACGCGCACTCGATCGAAACGAATGTTGCCCTGTGGCGTCGGTTTTACTGGCAGGCCTCGCAGCCGGGGTCGTCGATGGCGCAAAACTTGATGTCGGTCGCAGCCAGCTCAGGTTCGGATGGACGGTCATGTGCCACAGTGCCAGTGCCGTTCATGCCGCCATCACCACTGGATACGGAATTGAGTTGCCGGGTACTGACTGTGCTCATCTCGACGTGGGTGGCGCTGTGGGTGCGCAGGTAGTAGGTTGTCTTCAGGCCCCGAAGCCAGGCCAGTTTGTAGGTTTCATCGAGCTTCTTGCCCGACGCGCCAGCCATGTAGATATTCAGCGACTGCGCCTGATCAATCCACTTCTGTCGACGCGAGGCGGCCTCGACCAGCCACTGGGGCGCGACTTCGAACGCGGTGGCATAGAGCAACTTGATTTCGGTCGGGACCCGATCGATCGACCACAACGAGCCCTTGAAGTGTTTGAGGTCCATGACCATCACGTCGTCCCAGAGGCCCAAGCGTTTGAGGTCACGAACCAGATAGCTGTTGATGACCGTGAACTCACCCGACAGGTTGGACTTCACCGACAGGTTGCCGAAGCTCTGCTCAATGGAGGCATCGACCCCGATGATGTTGGAAATGGTGGCCGTCGGCGCGATGGCGATGCAGTTGGAGTTGCGCATTCCATCGGTGGCGATTTTGCGACGCAATGCATCCCAGTCGAGGCTGGACGAGCGGTCCACCTCGACGTATCCGCCCCGTTCGCGCGCGAGCATGTCCAGCGTGTCGTGTGGAAGGATGCCTCGATCCCAGAGTGAGCCTCGGTAAGACGAGTATCGCCCGCGCTCCCGTGCCAGTTCGGTCGAGGCCCAATAGGCGTGATAGCAGACCGCTTCCATAGAGCGGTCTGCGAACTCGACCGCCGATTCGG
Organism: Flavobacteriales bacterium; assembly: GCA_008016945.1. Next base: position 5,341 of record SSGN01000184.1, on the reverse strand, counting down.
ACGCGTAGGGAATGCGCAACTCGTAGAGTGCGTCCTGGAACCCCATGATCCCCAAACCAACCGGGCGGTGACGCAGGTTGGAGTCCCGCGCTTTGCGCACGGCGTAGTAGTTGATGTCAATGACGTTGTCCAGCATGCGCATGGCGGTCACCACGGTCTTGCGCAGCTTTTCCTGGTCGACCTGGCCGTCCCGTAGGTGCTGACGCAGATTGATCGAACCGAGATTGCACACGGCTGTCTCGGTATCGTTGGTATTCAGGGTGATTTCAGTGCACAGGTTGGAGGAATGAACCACGCCCGCATGTTGCTGAGGTGAGCGGACGTTGCAGGCGTCTTTGAAAGTGATCCACGGATGCCCCGTCTCGAACAGCATCGACAACATCTTGCGCCAGAGATCGACCGCCGGGACAGTCTTGGTTGGCTGGATTTCGCCGCTTTTGGCTTTCGCCTCGTAGGCCGTGTAGGCCGTCTCGAAAGCGGTACCGTACAGGTCGTGAAGGTCCGGGCAGTCGGATGGAGAGAACAATGTCCACTCACCTTTCTCCATCACCCGGCGCATGAACAGGTCCGGTATCCAGTTGGCCGTGTTCATGTCGTGCGTGCGTCGGCGATCGTCGCCGGTGTTCTTTCGCAATTCCAGGAACTCTTCAATGTCGAGGTGCCAGGTTTCGAGGTATGCGCACACGGCTCCCTTGCGCTTGCCGCCCTGGTTGACCGCGACTGCGGTGTCGTTGACCACCTTGAGAAACGGCACTACCCCTTGCGACTCGCCGTTTGTTCCCTTGATGTGCGAACCCAGTGCCCGCACCCGGGTCCAGTCATTGCCCAAGCCGCCGGCAAATTTCGACAGCAGCGCGTTCTCCTTGATCGACTCGTAGATACCGTCCAGGTCGTCCGGTACCGTCGTCAGGTAGCACGACGACAGCTGCGAGCGCCGGGTGCCACTATTGAAAAGAGTTGGCGTAGACGACATGAAGTCAAACCGTGACAGCACCTCATAGAACTCTATGGCCCGCGCCTCACGATCCAGTTCGTTGAGAGCCAGTCCCATTGCGACTCGCATGAAAAAGGCCTGCGGCAGCTCGATGCGTTGCTTGCGGACATGCAGGAAGTAGCGGTCGTACAGGGTCTGCAGGCCGAGGTAGTCGAAGCCCTGGTCACGATCCGCTTTCAGGGCGGCGCCGAGCCGGGGCAGGTCGAACTGCAAGAGCCGTTCATCAAGCAGTTCGTGCTCCACGCCGCGGCGGATGAATGCGGGGAAATAATCCGCATAACGGGCGCCCATCTCGGTGGCGGATACTTCCTCGCCGAAAACCTCCTTGAGGATCGTGTGCAACAGCAGACGCGCTGTGGCGTAGGTGTAGTCAGGGTCCTTCTCGATCAGGGTCCGCGCCGCAAGAATGGCCGCTTTGTGTACCTCGTCGAGCGGTACGCCGTCGTACAAATTGCGCATGGTCTCGGCAAGAATCGGTTCGGGCTTCACATCAGCGCCGAGCTGCCCGCAGGCCGATTCGATCAGCGACTTCAGCTGGCCGATATCAAGCGGCACGCGCCGACCCCGGTCGGTCACATGCAGGGTTGGTGTCGGGGACTGGGGCACCTGGGTGCTGGCCTGGCGCGCACGTTCCTGGGACCTACGTTCGCGGTACAGCACGTACGCACGGGCAATTTCGTGGTGCCCGCCGCGCATGAGCCCCAATTCCACATGATCTTGCACGTCTTCTATGTGGAACGTGCCACCACCGGGGCGCGAGCGCACCAGTGCTCGTACAACAGCATGCGTGAGGGTCTCGACGGCCTCCCGGACGCTGGCGGAAGCCGCTCCCTGCGTACCGTGTACTGCAAGAAACGCCTTCATCATGGCGACAGCGATCTTGTTTGGCTCGAACGGAACGACGGCGCCATTGCGGCGAATGATCTGATAGTGGGCCAATGCCTGATTTGGTGCCGGATCGGCGCGGTCGACACCGGCACCGGTTGGGCCGGGCAAGTTGGTGTGGGACGGGGAATAGGTTTGGGAGATTTGCATCAGTTCCTCTCGTTGTGCTGGCGTTGTCCGGGTTGACGCGGTGGCAGTCGGCGGATGGCTGCGCCGGCTGCGAATCACACCGGGAGCTGAACAGGACCACTACCGGTAGTGTTGCGATGCCTTGTTGGGCACTACCGGTAGTGTATCGTGGGTTGAGGGCGAATCAAACTGTCCAGCCACTGGGATTGTCAGATCCGTAACTGAAGGTGTCCCGGTCGCCATCGGTGGCAGCGCTTTCCCGCAAGCCTTGAAAAGGCGCCGTTTTCCCCACGATCCCAAGAATTGACGGGCCTTGCCAGGCGGTTTGGCCCGGAAACGCCGCTTGAATCCTCTATCGCCTATGACGGTTGCGAACCGGCGAAGCCTGTAAAACTGATGGCCGGACGGACCCTTGACGCGGACGCATCAGGGAAAACACGGAGGTGACCAGCCGAGCTGACGGCGCAGCTTCAACCAGTCGAAGCCGGGGCCTGGGTCGCCCTTGCGGCCCGGTGCGATATGTTCGTGGCCGACAACATGACGAATCGGGAATCGGCGCGCCAATGCGCGACACACACGAGTCAGCACTTCGTATTGACACGCCGTAAAGGTTTTCCCCTCCAGCCCTTCCAGTTCGATCCCCACCGAATCGTCATTGCAGTTGGTTCGACCCCGATAGCGGGATGCCCCCGCATGCCAGGCCCGCTGGTCGGCATCGACGCATTGCCATAGCGCGCCGTCGCGCCGAATGAAAAAATGGGCCGAAACCTGCATGCCGCGAATCTCGGCGAAATAGGGGTGGGCGGTCCAGTCGAGCCGGTTGCTGAAGAAATCCAGCACGGCGTCGCCACCATACTCGCCCGGTGGCAGGCTGATCGAGTGGACAACGATCAGATCGACAACTGCGCCACGCGGTCGAGGACCAAAATTGGGAGAGGGGTGCGGGCTCGCCGCCGTCCACCATCCGTTGCGCCACGTGTGCATCGCAGCTTCAGGCCAGATCATCGGCGTCCGCGCCACCGGAGCCGGGCACCGTGATGTTCAGGCGGGCCATCCGGTATCGCATCTGGCGGAGATTGAGCCCGAGGCGCTGCGCGGCAGCCGTGCGGTTGTAGCGCGTCATTGCCAGAGTTTTCTGCAGCACTTCGCGTTCCCGGTCATCCAGCCATGCCTGCAGGTTGTCGGGAATGTCGTCGGTGCCAGTTGCATCCCGCGCAGGTTCGGGCGCCCGTGCCGGCGGGGGTGCCAACGCCGAAGCCAGCGCCACCGGCGGTTCGGTGGCCATGGAGGACAGGTTCTCGAAACTCAGGTCACCGCCTTCGCCCAGGGCGAGCGCCCGATGCAAGAGGTTCTCCAGTTCCCGGACATTGCCGGTAAGTGGGTGTTGCATCAGTTGTTCCATGGTCCCGTGCGACAAAAGAGGTGGCGTAATCCCCGATTCCCTGGCGATCCTCTGCATGAGGCTCTCGCAGAGCAGTGGCAGGTCCTCACGACGCTCGCGTAACGCGGGCACCTTCAGTTCGATGACATTGAGCCGGTAGTAAAGGTCCTGCCGGAAGCGTCCGCTGTGAACCTCTCCGGCCAGGTCTTTATGTGTGGCACTGACAATACGTACGTCGACCGCCTCCTCCTGGGTCGCGCCGATCGGTCTGACGCGGCGCTCCTGGATGACCCGCAGCAATTTGGACTGCATGGCCAGCGGCAGATCGCCAATTTCGTCCAGAAAAAGCGTGCCGCCCGTGGCCGCCTGGAAATAGCCCTCGCGGTCGTGCGTAGAGCCGGTGTAGGCGCCCTTGCGGGCGCCGAAAAATTCGGCTTCGAGCAGGCTCTCTGGGATGGCGCCGCAGTTGACGGCGACAAACGGCCCGGCGAAGCGGTGGCTACGATCATGGATGGAGCGGGCCACCAGCTCCTTGCCGGTACCCGATTCGCCCCGCACCAGCACTGGGGCCATGCTCAGCGCCACTTTTTCGATCTGCTGACGCAGTCGACAGATCGGCTCTGAATGGCCCACCAGTCGCTCCAGCGCTGGCGAGTGTTTGTGACCCGACGCCGGAGTGACCCGGCCGTCCGTTCGCCGGAGCGTGCCCGACAGCATCCGTTTTCCGGATGGGTCCGTGTCAGTAGCTGGCTCGCCGCGATTGCCGACGAGTTGTGCGACGGTGTTTCGAAACGCCTTCAGGTCAACCGGTTTGGTCAGGTAGTCGAATGCTCCGGCCTTGAGCGCATCGACGGCATTCTCTGCGGAGCCGTAAGCGGTGATGACAATCGACTTCTCGGAACGGCCGAGCCGGGCCAGTTCGCGCAGCAGATCCAGACCGGTACCGTCGGGCAGCCGCATGTCGGTGATGACGGCGGCATAGTTCGCTTCTTCCAGCGCGGAGAGTGCTTCCTTCAGGGATCCGGCGGTTCGGACCTCATAGCCTTCACGCAAGAGCGTCAGTTCGTACAGGGTGCACAGGTCGGGTTCGTCGTCGACCACCAGGACACCAACCGTTGCGCGGTTGAGGGAGTTTGTCATTGCAGGGGTGCTCCAAAGCGGCCAGACGGGTCGGTCATCGTCAGGCAGAACTCGTTGCCGGTGACCAGCCCGCCGCCGTCATCAAATGGACGCCGTCGGTACTGGATGCCCGCTCCATACCGGCTACTCAACTCCCGGCAAATATAGAGCCCGAGTCCGCTGGAGCGGCTGTTTGAGGAAAAGAACGGCTCGAACAAGTGCCTTTCGACGCTTGCGTCAAGCGGTGGGCCACCGCTCCAGACGGCCAGTTCGCAGCGGCCGGTCAGCTGCTCAGTGACGACACGGATGGGCACGGTCGGATCTCCATGGCGCGCGGCATTGTCCAGCAGGTTCACTAGGACCCGGCGAAGATGTTCGGGTCGAAAAAGCACGGTTGTGCCGTTGGCATGCAAATGGGTTTCCAGGATGGTCGGCAGTCCGCAGCTGAGGCGCCACTCGCTGCAGATGGTCAAGACCAGTTCATCCAGAGGCAAGGGTTGTGGGTAGGTCATGTCTTGATGATCAATGCGCACCACATCAAGAATGTCGTCGACGGTTGCTGCCAGGCGCTGCGACTGGGACTGGACGATGGACGCCAGGCGACGCTGGGTGGTGTCAGCGAGCTCCTCCAGCAACAAGGCATTGGCCTGGCTGATGGCGGCCAGAGGGTTGCGTATTTCATGCGCCACGGCAGCCGAAACCCGGCCCATGGCGGCCAGTTTTTCGGTTCGGATGCGCGCCTCGATCTCACGGCGATCCTGAAGAAACAGTACGCACAGATCGTTGCCTGCATCACCGGCGCCTGGGCTCAGGCAGCTTCTCACCCGCAGGCT